>CAYXYA010000197.1:3467-4217 GCA_964469185.1 uncultured bacterium
AGCGCGAAGACCTCAACCACACGGGCGCCCACAAGATCAACAATTGCCTGGGGCAGATCCTGCTCGCTAAACGTATGGGCAAGAAGCGCATCATCGCCGAGACGGGAGCTGGGCAGCACGGCGTGGCGACCGCGACGGTTTGCGCGCTTTTTGGACTTCCATGCGAAGTCTATATGGGGGAAGAGGATGTTCGCCGCCAGGCCCTGAACGTTTTCCGCATGAAACTTTTGGGAGCCAAGGTCCATTCCGTGACCTCCGGCACCCGCACCCTGAAGGACGCTACCAGCGAGGCCTTGCGCGACTGGGTCACCAACGTCAAGACGACCTATTACCTCATCGGTTCCTCCGTGGGAGGGCACCCTTACCCCATGATCGTCCGGGATTTCCAAAAGGTGATCGGCGAGGAAGCTAGGCGCCAGATCCTCAAGGCCGAGGGAAAACTGCCGGATACCCTGGTGGCCTGCGTGAACGGCGGCTCGAACGCCATTGGGCTTTTTTATCCTTTCCTGAACGACAAGAGGGTCAAGATGTTCGGCGTGGAAGCGGCGGGCGACGGCGTCAAGACCAAGCGCCACGCGGCGACCATGACCAAGGGCAAGCCTGGCATCCTGCATGGAAGCCGCAGCTACCTTCTCCAGACACCCGAGGGCCAGATCGCCGAGACTCATTCCATTTCCGCGGGACTTGATTATCCCGGCGTCGGACCGGAACACAGCTATTTAAGGGACACGGGCCGGGCGAAGTATGTCT
>CAYXYA010000197.1:4227-4572 GCA_964469185.1 uncultured bacterium
TCTCCGTGACCGACAAAGAAGCGCTGGAGGCCTTCCAAACCCTGGCGCAAAGCGAGGGCATCTTGCCGGCCCTCGAGAGCGCGCACGCGGTTTCTTTCGCCTTGAAGCTGGCGCCCAAGATGTCGAAGCGGTCGATTCTTCTCATCAACCTCTCGGGCCGCGGCGACAAGGACGTGAACACCGTGTTGGACCGAATCGGGTCCAAATTCCGCTGAACCCAAAGGCCATCCCATGAGTCAACGACTTCACTCACTCTTACAGTCCGCCCGGCGAAATAAGAAGGCCCTGTTCCTTCCGTATTTCTGCGTGGGTTATCCGACCTTCGAGGCTTCTCTGGCAGCGGCT
>CAYXYA010000198.1:0-4560 GCA_964469185.1 uncultured bacterium
GGAATCCAGGGCATCGGTCAGTTTGTGAGGCCCGGTAGAGACCGTTTTGCCCGAGGCGTCGCGGTACCAGACTCCGGGACCCAATGGTTCTTTGCCGGACAAGTGCTGGACGATGTTGCGGCCCACGATGTCATAGTCCCCGCCGGTCATGACGTAATCCACTTTGGAGTTCAGCACCGATTCCTCGGGGAAATAGGAAACGTGGTCGCCCATCAAGGCGATCTTCATGTTGGGGAAACGGGTCTTCAGTTCTTCTATATATTTCCAGTGGCGTTTTACGACGGGTGCCTTGGTTTCCAAAAAGACGATCTCAGGGGAGAAGTCCGTTAAGTATTTGTCGAATTCTTCGTCGCTCATGCGGCGGTTGATGCCGTCCAGCCAGAGGACTTCGTGGCCCAAATGTTTGAGGTTGGTGGCCAGATGGCCCGGCACGAGGGGAAAGATACGAACTTCGAGCGTCTTGGAAAACTTCAAATGACGGTTTTGGGTCAAGAGGGGAAGTTCGCCGTCCTTACGGAAGGGCGGGTAAAGAATGGCAGCTTTCATAAAAGGTAAAACCTCACTGGAATTTCTGTCCTAATATCGGATGCGTTTGGGCTTTTGTTAAGACCGACAGTCTATATTCTACCGCGATACCATTCAATGGTCTGCCGGAGGCCTTCTTTTAAGGGAATTCGGGGTTCCCAGCCTAAATATTTCTGAGCTTTGGAAATGTCGGGTTTTCGGCGAATCGGGTCATCCGTGGGCAGGGGTTTATAGACCATCCGGGTTTTCGACGTTCCGCACAGGTCGATCACTATCTGGGCGAAGTCTTGGATGGTGGTTTCATGGGGATTCCCCAGGTTGAACACCTGGCCCCTCGTGTTTTTCTCCGAAATGGCGGCCCAGATCCCCGCCACCAAGTCGGACACGAAGCAGAAACTGCGGGTTTGTGTGCCGTCGCCGTAAACCGTCAGGGTTTTCTCCTTGAGGCACTGGGTGATGAGGTTTGAGACGACCCGTCCATCGTTCTCATTCAGGCGGGGACCATAGGTGTTGAAGATGCGGATGACGCGCGCGTCCACATTGAACTTGTGAATGTGCTCGTACACCAGGGCCTCGCCGAGACGTTTGCTCTCGTCGTAGCAGGCGCGGGGGCCGAAGGAATTCACGTGGCCCCAGTAGGTCTCCGGCTGGGGATGGACGTGGGGATTGCCGTAGACCTCTGAAGTGGAAGCGAAAATGAATTTGGCCTTTCCCTTGCGGCAAAGCTCCAACAATTGGAGCGTCCCCATCGAGTTGGTCAGGATGGTCTCGATGGAGTTTTCCATATAACCCACTGGCGATGCGGGGGAGGCTAGGTGAAAAACATAGTCGGCCTTGGAGAAACGGGAAGGCAGGGGCTTGACCACGTCGTGTTTCACGAACTTGAAGTTACGCTGGCGTTTCAAGTGGGCGATGTTGTCGCGGCTTCCGGTGATGAGATTGTCCACGCAGGTGACGCGGTGCCCTAGGGCGATAAGGAGATCACATAGATGCGAACCGACGAATCCGGCTCCGCCGGTGACGATCGAATGGACGGGTTTCATAGAACCTCTGGAAAATAAATGATCAACGCGTTGTTTCCAGCGGAGAGTTTACCATAGAACGAATGGTGCTTAAATTCTTTCAGCCTGCTAGCGTACCCAGACCATTCCGCCGAATTTGACGCTGAATTTACTGAAGATGTAGTGGCCCAAGCGGGTGTTGGTCACGAAGCTGCGGCCCCATTTGTTGATCGCTGAGAAACGGCTCAAGTGATAAGCGAGAGGACCCCAGAAGGGACCCAACCGGTATCGGAGCACACTGCGCTCATAAAGGTTGCGGCCTTCTTCCAATATTTTTATCCGTTCTTCTTTCGGGAACTCATCGGTCTCATAAATGGGCTCGCGGGAGTTATAGGAAAGGTCGGTCAAATAATCCGGGTAAAGGATGCGGGCGTTAAGCTTGACCCATTCGAAGAGCTCGGTGCCCGGATAAGGCGTGTCGTTGTAAAAATTGATGAAGCTGGCCGGCAGACTTTCCGCGAATCGCAAACTCATCTGGGCGTCCTTGAAAGTCTCGGTGGGATGTCCCACGATGAAATTGACCGAGCAGGGAATACCTTCTTTGTGGGTGAGGTTGACGGCTTTCGTCACCATTTCGACAGTGAGGCCCTTGCGGATGATCTTGAGAAGTCGGGGACTGCCTGATTCGCACCCGTAGGAGATCAGGCGGCACCCGGCTTTTTTCATCCAATGGAGCAGCTCCTCATTGACAGCGTTGACCCTCATACCGTTGTAGAGTTCCCAGGTGATGTCCAGGTTCTTCTCCACGATGAGCTTGCAGATCTGGATGACGCGCTCGGGATGAAGGTTGAAGACGTCGTCGTTGATCTGGAAATGCCTCCAGCCCTTGGCGTACCAATATTCCATCTCTTTCACGGTGTTCTCGGGGGTGCGGGCGCGGAAACCCCCGCCCATGGAAACGGGAACCGAGCAGAAATTGCATTTATAAGGACAGCCCCGCTGGGTGATGAAGGGGATTGCCTTGGCCTGGGCGCAGGGGTAGCGCTCGATACCGAAGGAGTCGTAGTCCGGATAAGGCAGTTCGTCGATGTTCTCGATCATGGGGCGGTCGGGGTTCTCGATGTTTTCCGAGCCCTTCCGCCATAGAAGGCCGCGGACCTTGGAGAAATCGGGCTGCGGCGACTGGAGGATCTCCAAAAGCTCCAGCGCGGTGTATTCGCCCTCGTTCTTGACGGCGAAATCCACGTTCGTGTCCATGAGCACCTGAAGTTTGCTGACCGAGACATGGGGTCCGCCGATGACCACCGGCGCTTTGGTGTGGGATTTGATCCGGTCGATCAGGGAATAAACGTTACGGAGGGAATAGCTGAAGGCCGTGATGCCGACGAAATCGTAGTTGTTCTTCAAGAGTTCCGGCAGGCGTTCAGCCCCGTCCATGCGCTCATCGTAAAGGTCCACGTGAACACCTTTGGATTTGAGAAAAGCGGAAAGATAAGCCACGCCCGTATGGGGATGGCCCGGGATGGCGTTCGCGTCGCCGAAGATGGAACGAAGGTTGGAGACGGTTAATAGGACACTCGACATGGGACCACTTCCAGTTCGATTGGGAGGCTTGAGAGTTAAAAAGCTTATCATTCGTATCGTTCAGGGGTCAAGGCGCGCGCGGGTAAAGGGCGTTTTGAAAAGGTTTTTAGCGGATGGGGTATCCGGCCCCGCCGTAGGGATCGTTCGGCAAAGGCGTGGGAGTGGGCGCCAGGTTGATCTCGACACTTTCCTTGACGGGCTTCAGGCGGACCACCGCGTTGTTCTGGATGTCGGTCAGGTAAAGACGGTCCTGCTGATCGCAGGAAATGCCGCGGTAGTGGGGATTATAATTCGAGGACACGAAATTATCTTTCGCCCGCCATTGCCCGATGAACTCGAACTGGCCGTTGCGGTTGTTATAAAAATTAACGCCGTTGTTGATCCCGTCCAAAACGGCGACCCATCCTTCGCGGGTGATGACGATGCCCCCCGGTTCCTTGAATTGATCGGGCCCCTCGCCGAACCAGCCCTGCTGGGTCACGCCCGCGCCGCCAGTGTTGAAAACCTCGAATCGAAAATTGCCGGTGTCGGCGATGAAAGCCTGATCGATCTTGTTGATGGCCATGCCTAACGGGTTGTTCAAAAGGTACTGATTGGTCCCAAAAGAACCCCAGGTGGAAATGAATTGACCCAGAGCGCTGAAAATTTGGACGCGGGAATTACCCGAATCCAGGATCCAAAGGTTGCCAAAACGATCCTGGGCGATGGCGCGGGGAAGGTTGAACTGGCCGTTGGCGGACCCCTGTTTTCCCCATGTGGAAAGCACCATGCCGGACTCATCCAAGACCACGATCCTGTTGTTCTGGGTGTCGGCCACATATATTTTTTTCGACGCGGGGTGCACGAAAACACCGGTCGGGTGATTGAACTGGGGCGGGTTGCGCCAATCGGCCCGCGGGCCGAACGAGCCGATGCTCATCAAAGGTTTTCCATCGGTGTCCCAAACCACGACACGATTGTTGCCGCTGTCGGAGATGACCATTTTTCCGGACGGGTCGATATCGATGTCCTCGGGGTCGTTCAATTGTTCTTTGTTGCCCGTTTTGGAGTCCCACAAGGCGTCGAAGGTATAGAGCTTCTTGCCGACGACCGCGTTGGGTGTTTCGGTGATGGTTTCCGTGGCGGTGACCGTCGGGGTAGCGGTGGCCGTGTTCGTCGGTGTACTCGTGGGCGTGCGGCGGTGTTTCTTGGTTTCGGCGCAAGCAGGGCCGACCGAAATGGAGACCAGAAGAAGGCATAAGAGAAAAGTTCTCGGTGTCATGGAATCATGCTATCGAAGGGGTTGTTAAAACGCAAATTTAAACTCAGAACCTGAATGTTAGCGGGGGATTTCATCATTCGAAACCGTCCCGGACGAACCTTTTAAGGACTAATGCCGTTTATGGGCTTTTCCGTTCCGATAAGCCCTTTTGTTGTACTCGTTCTTATCGGTCGTTCGGTCCTTCCGGTC
>CAYXYA010000199.1:0-4550 GCA_964469185.1 uncultured bacterium
ATTCGTACTGACCGTCAAGATCAAGACCGCGATCAAAAGTTTCAGGATCCTCATGCTCAGCCTCCAGGACGACTTGAATGTTCAAAACCCGTATTAAGATACACCTAATTTTTCCCGTTTGAGACGGTCCATTTGTTCTAAAAGCGGGATGATGGGCTGTTCGGTCAGGGACTTGAGATGGAAATCCGCATGGCCATTAAGATCGGGAATTCCTACGCAAAAGAGACCTGCCGCCTTGGCGGCGATGGTTCCCTCGGGAGCGGTCTCAAGCGCGATGGCTTTGACAGGACGCACCCCTAGGGTTTCCATCACGTTGATATGCAAGTCGGGATTAGGCTTCAAGGATGGGAGCTCTTCGGCGCAGCGGATACAGTCGAAATCCTCCGCCAGATTTAATTTATGGAGTTCCTCGATGACCGTTTTCATGTTCAGATTGGAAGTCATCGCGATACGGATCTCAAAGGCGCGCAGGAGCCGGAAGGTTTCTTTCAAACCCGAGGCCAAGGTGTGGACCTCAGCGTGGTCGGGCATGGCGTGAGAGGCTTGAGCGACCTCGCGGACGATCCAATCAAAATCGAAGATGAGCGCTTTGGTCAGCCAGAAGCTTTCAGGGACCATACCCGCGAAGGGTGTGCCGCGGGGATTGACGATATCGGATGGACCGTAAGAAACAGGGCTCATAAGATTTGATTTTCGCGTATTTTTTTAATTTTTTCGATCATTTCCAATGATTCACAAACGAAATTCAACCCAAGACCGTCGGAAAGATACCTTTTCGCGTTTATTTTTTTAAAATTCAATAAAAACTTCTCAGGAATATTCTCATTAAACTTAACCACATCTGTTGTGAAGTGATCAGCAATCCCTTCTCTTGGCTTTTCTTCCAAAAGATAAATCTCATCAAAACCATCAAAACTCACTTCGTTCAGAAATTTTAAAACTTTTTCAGATGGGACAAAAACGCACTTTTCTACGACTTGAACATCTAATTGTTTTTCATTTAGTTCGGTTATCCACTTAGACGAGGAACCTGGTTCTGGAGTGCTGTCAATGCAGGTAACGAAAATTGAAAATCCTTGAAAAAATTCAGGAAGAAATTCTAAAATATTTTCTATTCAAAGATTCTCAAAACCAAAATACTTTGAATCTATTTTTTTAAAATTCATTCGTTTACTTCTCGGAATTTAAGAATCCAATTTTTTCTTCAAGATTTCATTCACCATCTTGGGGTTGGCCTTGCCCTGGCTGGCCTGCATGACCTTGCCCACCAGGAATCCTATCACACCCTGCTTGCCGCCCTTGTAATCCGCGACAACAGTGGGATTTTCAGAAAGAACCTTGTCGACGGCCGCTTCGATGGCTTTAGGGTCAGAGGTCTGGGCCATGCCGCGTGACTTCACCACCTCGGCGGGCGAAACGCCCAGGTCGAACATCTCGGCAAAAACTTCCTTGGCTTGTTTGGAATTGATGGTGCCCGCTTCGATGAGATCCACGAGCTCGCCCAGTTTCTTCTGGTCGAACTTCAGGTCCTTCAATTCTTTCTCTTGTTCCTTCATCTTGGCCGCCATGTCTCCCATGACCCAATTGGCGAAACCCTTAGCGCTTTTGGTATGTTTCGCGCCTCCTTCGAACCAGTCAGCCAGGACCTGCTCGGAGGTGAGCACACCCGCGTCATAGGGGGTCAAACCGTATTGGGACACGAGCCGCGCCTGCTTGGCGGCGGGCAGTTCGGGCAAGTTCTTTTTGATCTTCTGGACGTAGTCCTCGCTTAAGACGATAGGAGCCAAGTCCGGCTCAGGAAAATAGCGGTAGTCATGGGCCTCTTCTTTGGAACGCATCGATTTGGTTTTGTTCTCGGTCACATCCCAGAGTCGGGATTCCTGAACGATCCTCTCGCCTTTATCCAACAGGGCAGCCTGACGTTTGATCTCATACTCGATGGCCTGTTTGACGAATTTGAAGCTGTTCATATTCTTGATCTCGGTCCGGGTCCCGAACTTCTCGGTGCCCTTGGGACGGATCGAAACGTTGGCGTCACAGCGCAAAGAACCCTCTTCCATGTTGCAGTCGGAGACATCGATATAAAGAAGGATGCTCTTGAGAGCGGTGAGATAAGCGTAAGCTTCCTCGGAACTGCGGATATCCGGTTCAGAGACGATCTCGACCAAGGGAATGCCGCCGCGATTGTAGTCAGCCAACGAGTAATCTGAAGAATCTAAGCGTCCCGCCTTGCCGCCCGCGTGGACCAACTTGCCCGCGTCCTCTTCCAAATGAGCCCGGGTCACACCGATACGTTTCGTATACGCCTTCTCTTGCCCTGAGGTACTTGAATGGCCCTGCCCTGAGGCACTCGAATGGCCCTGCCCTGAGGCACTCGAAGGGTTGGAGACGATGTCCAAATAACCCTCATAGTTCAGGGGCTTGTCGTATTGGGAGATCTGATAGGCTTTGGGAAGATCGGGATAGTAATAGTTTTTACGGTCCATTTTGGAGAATTTCGAGATGGTGCAGTTGAGCGCCAACCCGATCTTGACCGCGTACTCGATGGCCTTTTCATTGAAGACCGGCAAGGTCCCCGGCAATCCCAAACAAAGAGGGCAAACCTGCGTGTTGGCTTCGTTCCCAAAGGTCGTGGAGCAGCCGCAGAAGAGCTTCGTGGCGGTCTTCAGTTCGCAATGGACCTCAAGGCCGATGACTGGTTCGTATTCCATGTCAGCCCTCCTTCATGGAAGGTTTGCGTTTGTGCCACTCAGTGGACTGTTCGAAAGCCCAGGCGGCGCGAAGCAAGGTGGCTTCGTCAAAGGGTTTGCCGATGAGCTGTAAGCCAATGGGCAATTCGGTGTTGGACAACCCGCAAGGAAGAGAGATGGCCGGCACACCGGCGATATTGATGGAGATGGTAAAGATGTCCTCTAAGTACATGGTCAAAGGATCGTCGGTCTTCTCGCCAAAACGGAAGGCCGGATTCGGCGCGGTGGGCGTGGCGATGATATCGACCTTCTCAAAGGCCTTGTCGTAATCCTGTTTGATGAGACGGCGAACCTTCTGGGCTTTCAAATAGTAAGCGTCGTAATAGCCGGAGGAAAGCGCGTAGGTGCCCAGCATGATGCGGCGCTTCACCTCGGGGCCGAACCCCGCGGCGCGGGTCTTGGAATACATTTCCAGGATGTTCTCGCCGGGGACGCGCAGGCCATAACGAACTCCGTCATAGCGGGCCAAATTGGAGGAAGCTTCCGAGGGCGCCAGGACATAGTAAACAGCCAAGCTATAAGGAGAATGCGGCAAGGAAACTTCGACCACTTCGGAGCCCAGGTGTTTCAATTGAGCGATGGCGTTCTGGACCGCGACCGACACTTCCCGGTTCATCTCAGAGGGAAAGAATTCTTTGGGGATGCCGATCCTCAAACCCTTGATGGACTTCTTCATTTCGCCGAGATAATCCGCGACCGGCACATTGGCCGAGGTGGAATCCTTGGGATCATGTCCCGCGATAGCGCCCATCATCAAAGCGCAATCCTCAACATCTTTGGTCATGGGACCGATCTGGTCGAGGGAGGAAGCGAACGCGATAAGGCCATAGCGGGAAACACGGCCATAGGTAGGCTTGAGCCCCACGATGCCGCAAAGCGCGGCGGGTTGACGGATAGAGCCACCCGTGTCAGAACCGAGCGAACCGAAAGCCTGGTCCGCCGAGACGCTGGAGGCGGAGCCACCCGAGGAACCGCCAGGGACGCAATTGAGGTTCCAGGGATTCTTGGTCTTCTTATAGAACGAGGTCTCGGTCGAGGAACCCATGGCGAACTCGTCCATGTTGGTCTTCCCCACCATGGCCGCGCCAGAAGCGTTGAGCTTTTCAACGACCGTGGCGTTATAAGGCGGGATGAAGGTCTCCAGCATTCGAGAAGCGCAGGTGGTGCGTACACCCTTGGTACAAAGCAGATCCTTGATAGCGAGAGGGATACCGGTCAGAAGGGTCACATCCTTGCCGGAAGCGATGCGTTTGTCGGCTTCGGCCGCCTGAGCCAGGGCCTGACCGCGCGTGACGGTAATGAAGGATTGAACGAGAGGCTCGACCTTTTCCAGGTGGTCCATCACCGTCTTGGTCAACTCGACGGAAGAAAGCTTTTTGGCTTTCAGATCCGCGGCGACTTCGTGAATTGTTTTCTGGTGGAGTTCCATAGGGCCTACATGATCTTCGGGACACGGAAGTGCCCGCTTTGCACTTCAGGGCCGTTGGATAGCACTTCTTGCTGGGTCAGCGAAGCCGCGGGTTTGTCCTCGCGGGTGACATTCTTCAGATCGAGCACATGCGCCAAGGGTTCCACGTTGGTCGTATCGAGTTTATTGAGCTGTTGGACGTACTCGAGAATGTTGCCTAACTGTTGGGTGTATTTGGCCACTTCCTGGTCGGTGACTTCCAGCCGGGCCAGCTTGGCCACGTATTGAACGTCTTTTTCGGATAGGGACATCGCCGTTTTTTATACGTTTTCTGTAGGACGTTTATATTTGCCGAAGCGGAGTAAAACCTCAACAATTAACCCCCAAACGTT
>CAYXYA010000200.1:0-4543 GCA_964469185.1 uncultured bacterium
CATCAACAGTCCCCCGACGATAAAAACCATTCCGTGAAAAAGGACGGATAAGAAAGCGCTGAGCTTGAAACGCGAGGGGTTGTCCACTTGATTTAAATAGGCGCGTAATTCCATTTTGGACCTATCGACCGGCTGTCGTTCGAATGGCCGTATGTTTGATCCCCGCTCGCTTGACGGCGTCCAGGATGGAAACGACCAAACCAAAATCCGACTTTTTGTCGCCGTGAATGAAAACTTTGGCGTCGCCGTCCGACACGGTCAATTCCCTCAATTTTTCCGGAAGCCCGGCCAGACCAACCTCGGTCTTATTCCAAAAGATCTTCCCTTCTCGGGTGACCGTCACAGCCACGGGCGAAAGCCCACTATCGGCCTTGCTGGAATGGGCGGAAGGAAGCGCGACGGGGATCGAGGCGTTCTGGATCATGGAAAGCGACACCATGACGAATGTAGCCAGCAAGAAGAACATGATGTCGATCAAGGGAATGATCTCGATACGGGCGCGGCGTCGGGCTTGGGTGGACGGGATATGCATCGGTCTAGCGGTCCGCCCTGAGGATGAGTTCCATCTGCGTTCCGGTGTCTTCCAACTCGCGGCGGGCCTGTTCCAGTCGGGCGTTCAAGTAATTGAAGGGTACCAGCGCAGTGACCGCGATCATCAGACCAAAGGCGGTCGCGATCAAAGCCTGGGCTATGCCTCCGGTCAAAGCAGTGGGGGCCTGCAGTTCCTGGTCCCCCAAAAGACCGAACGAATAGATCAACCCGGTCACCGTTCCCAAAAGACCCAGCAAAGGCGCGAGAGTGATCACTGTGTCGAGCACAGATAAGCCTCGGCTAAAACGGCTGAGCTCGCGGTTAGCCGCTTGCAGATAAGCGTTCGCCAGGGAGAATTGCCGGTGTTCCAGCGCGTGGTTCAAGACCCGCACCACATAGTCCGTGGATCTGGAACCGATCGCCTTGGCGTCCTCTATTTTATTTTTTTCAAGGTTCTCCAGGAACAGCTGGACATCCTGGGGACTGCGCAGTTGGGACTCGCGCCAGATGAACCAGAGACGATCCAGAACGACGGTCACCGTCGCGAAAGAAACGATCAAAAGAGGCCACATGGCGGGCCCGCCTTTTAAGAACAATTGGATCACCAGGTTCTCCTTTTTAAGAGTGAGCCATTATATAAGGCGTCGCCCAAAATACTCTAGGCCGCAACCTCAAGAGGAAGCGTTATGACTTTTTAGAGCGGTTTGTGCAGGCGGGTAGGTTTGCTTGACTAAACAAGACGTCCTTTGTACTATACGTTCTCGTTTCGCTTCCCTTAGGGGACCCCGCGAGGGGTTTGTGACAAAGCGATGGAATTTCCTTCCTGCTTTTTCCTTTTCCTGCGAGGGGTTGTAGCTCAGCTTGGTTAGAGCGCCTGCCTGTCACGCAGGAGGTCGCGGGTTCGAGCCCCGTCAACCCCGCCATTTTTAAAAATGAATGTCACTGCCAATTTTAAAAGCCTTTGTCTGTAATGACTTAAACGAGTCTTGCGGACAAGGGCTTTTTTTTAATCCATGACCAGCCAGGGTCATCCATGGCATTCCAGGGCAAAAAAGGGCTGAATAAGACTCCTATAAGACTCCTGTTTGATTCTAACTTTGGCTCTAGATAATGTTTTTGTTGTTTGGACGGAAAGAAAGCCAAGAACAAGATATTCAAAAAGCGTGTAAACTTAGAACGAATATTAAAGCCTCAAAGGAGTGAAACGATGAAAGGTTTTAGGGACCATAAATCTAAAATCATAGAACTGTTGAAGAAGGATAAACTTTTTCGAAAGGCCTATTTGAAAGAGGCGCTGAGCGAGAACGAACCCGCAGTAGTTCAATCGATGCTTCGAGATATTGGAAAACTCAACCCGGTTTCGAATTGAACTAAATGGGTAATTCTGAATGAAGTTTTTGAATATTCACTTTTAATAAATTTAAAACCTGGAAAACCGCACTAAAGTTGTCCTGCCCTCGACCGAAAAATGTTTCGAGGCGGTAAACTTCAATTCATTTAATTGACTGTCAGTTAAATGTGGTTGATACTTGCCAAAGTTGCATTCCCAGAAAACTTAATTTAAAAATATCCACGATATTAGGTATTTCTTCTAGGAGGGGTTGATGATCCAGCGCTTAACAGAAACAAATGACACCACGTTGGTGCAGGACACTACTTTTTCCCATGATGCTTTGGGCGATATATCTGCAATACCTGGGAAGAGGCAACCAACAACGGCGGAGCTGGGTTTGACGCCGTAGTCATAGGCGCAGGTATGTATGGGGCCTATTGCGCGGAGAAAATTTTTCGGGCTGGGGAATCGGCAAATTTACGAGTTTTAGTCCTGGAAGCTGGCGGTCTGCTAGTGACCGAACATGTCCAGAATTTAGCCCGCATAGGACTAAATGCCGCCGCTCCTATACCACCCGCAAACGATCCGGGAGTGGCCAGAAATGAGGTGTGGGGACTTCCGTGGCGGGGTACTGTTCCTTTTCCTGGAATCGCCTATTGCATCGGTGGACGATCCCTCTATTGGGGAGGATGGGCTCCCAGATTGACCTCTGCGGATTTATCGCAATGGCCAGTGGACTTGGCCAAAGCCGTAATGGATACCTATCCCCTTACCGAGCGGGAAACGGGAGTTGACGAAAAGACAGACTACATTTCAGGATTATTAAACACGCAACTACAGCAAGCTTTAAACGCGGCTAAAGGCCAGGTGCCCTCAGTGGACGCCATTGAAGATGCCCCCTTGGCGGTTCAGGGAAAGTCACCGGCTTCCGGTTTATTCAGCTTTGACAAATATAGTAGTGCTCCAATTTTAGTGGATGCTATCCGTGAAGCGGCGGGATCACCTGATGCCTTGAGGCGCCTATTCCTAGTGCCACGAGCCCATGTTATCAAATTGAACACAAGCAACGGATTGGTTACTCAAATCGAATTGGAAGTGAACGGACAAAGAAAATTCCTTTCTATCTCCCCTGATTGCGCCATTATTTTGGCCGCCAGTACCGTGGAATCTACCCGTTTAGCTCTTCATTCTTTCCCAACCCCGATCATGGGACAAAATCTCATGGCGCATTTGCGGAGCAACACCATTATTCGGATTCGGCGGACGGCGATTGCGGGGATTCCCCCAGGGGCGACTTTGGAAACAGCGGCGCTTCTCGTCCGTGGTTCTACAGTCGGTGGAAGATACCACTTGCAAGTGACCGCTTCATCTTCACCGGGGGCTAATTCAGAAGCGGTTATGTGGCGGATGATCCCTGATATAGACCTTTTGGACAAGACCTTGGCATCCCAAGATCCGGATTGGGTGGTCATTACCTTGCGCGGAATTGGGGAAATGGTTGGTAATAAGGGACAAGCCCAACCCAACAATTGGATCAATTTAAGCCCCTATGAGAATGACGAGTTTGGCGCACCACGGGCCTGGGTCAATCTGGGGATCAATCAAAACGATGAAGCCCTCTGGAAGACCATGGATGATGCCGCTGTCGCCTTAGCGAAGAAACTAGCCTTGGATGACCCCAACAACATCGAATATTTCTATGGAGGAGCTTGGCAGAAGAATCCTCCAGCATCCCAAAATGTCAGGGACGGTTTGGGAACGACCCACCATGAGGCTGGAACTCTTTGGGCGGGAACCGATCCTTTAAAATCCGTTACGAATCTTTCCGGCAGGTTTCACCATGTCCGCAATGCCTATGTCGCTGGTCCGTCCCTATTTCCCACTTTAGGTTCCGCTAACCCAGCCATCACGAGCCTTTCTTTGGGGCGAATAACGGCCAAAGCAGTTGTTGAAGCCATTTCTCCAAGTGTTCCGACCGGATTTACACCGTTGCTCAAGGGAACCAGTCTGAATGGCTGGCAGATGGCGGGATTTGGTCAGTTCAATCCTTTGGGACGTTCGGTGGAATCAGAAGGAGGAATTGGATTGTTGTGGTATACCCCCGAGGAATTCGCGGATTTCATCCTTAGGGCGGAATGGCGAGCTTCAAGTCCTTCCGATAATTCGGGGATCTTCCTGCGGTTTCCGGTTTTAGGTAGCAACGATCCGCAGAACGACTGGAAAGTTGCCGTGGACAACGGTTACGAGGTGCAAATCGATGATACGGGGTTCAATCCCAAAAACAATACTTTCAACGATTCTTTGCACCGAACAGGCGCGATTTATGGATTGGCCCCTTCGGCAAAATTAGTTTCTAAGCCATTGGGTGAATGGAACCTTTATGAAATCCAAGCCAAGGGCCAGAAACTTCAAGTGCGTCTTAATGGGGAGTTGGTAACCGAATACAAGGATACAGGTAATCGGCCCTTGAAAGGCCATATTGGATTGCAAAATCACCATCAAGGGTCCCGGGTTGGTTTCCGAAATGTGTGTATTCAGAAAATGTAGATGGATTTAGACAGCACTTACATTTTCTTTGGCTCCCATGTGTGCCGCTCGCCGGATAAAAACTTGCACCATGAATACAATGCGTCGTAAATGACCATGCCCTGTTTAAGCAATTCATGGTCATCCTTGAAA
>CAYXYA010000201.1:0-4513 GCA_964469185.1 uncultured bacterium
TCAAGGTCCGCCCCCCGAACCATTGGGAGAAATAGGGATAGACTGGGTTCCCGGCGAAGATGTAATTTTTGAGGAACCATGGCGCGGGCAAGATCCAAAACAGGATCTTGGCTGTCGACCATTCCCCCCAACGGCGAATGGCGAAAATATCCTTTCGGACCAAGAAAAGGGGCAGAGCACCCGCGGCCAATCCAACGATGGCGGTGTACTTCAAGGTGAAGAATCCTCCTCCCAGAATCCCGACCGCCCAGGGCCACGCGCTCCCCTTCTTCGCAAGGGTCATCCGGACCAAGCCATAAACATAAAGAAGGAAGAAGAACCCCATGAGCACATCGTTCTGAGTTGCCCAAACGCTGGTCTGGACCATGGGACAAATGAGGATAAGGGTCCCCGCCAACCACGCGGTCGACGCGGAACCATTTTCTCGTACCCAACTGCCCGCCATCACCGCGGCAAGGACCGCAACGCAGGCGTTCAGGAGTTTTGCCGCCCCATCGCCGGTGAAGAAAAATCCGTTAAGGAAATACAGTTCCGCGCCGAAAGGATAATGCGCATACAAGTTGCCCGGAATCTCCCCGATGCCGTGATGGAACACCCAGGACCGGAGAGTGGAAAGATGGTAGGCCAATGCGTCGAAATAAATCTCCGGAGCCATGGCCTGCGAGAGAAGGATTGTCAGGGCACCCAAAGCAAATGCGGCAAAAACCTTTCCCATTCCATCGGTCGGGATCTCAAAGCGCACCTCGAATTTCAACCCCTCTTTAAAAATGTCCCAAAGGGCAAGACCGCAAAAGAACAAAGCCAAGGAAAAGATCATCCCCTCGCGCCATAGGAGTTCGAACCCAAACCCCATCCAAAAGGAATTGAAAAAAAGGATGCCGCAAGCCATTTCGAGGCAAAACCGGACCCCCGGTGAAGCGACCCGGAGGGCCAAAAGCGACCAGACCTTTCGTCCCCAGCGCCACAAGGTGAGGCCCGCCAAGATGGAGCAACCAAGGTTGGCAAAGAATGTCCCCGCATTATGAAAGAACTTGGGAAACGTCGATTGGGCCGCGCTCTCACGCAAAAGATCAAAGACGGAAAGGTACAAAAGGGATTTGTCCGGGAAATAATGGACGAAGACGATCAAAAACCACGCGAGAATGAAGACGGTCCATCCCAAGGAAAACTTTGCTGGATTACGCGCTGGTATGGTCTTCAAATACGCCTCAGGATGAACCGGTTAGGAACAAGCCCATTTTAGTCAAGATGGGGGTTTAAAACCTCCCGTTTTTATGGGAAACTCCGTCTCCCAAGAAAACCACCGAGGAAAACATGTCGTCCATCTGGTTCCAAACCCTTATCAGCGTAGCGGTCGTCAGCGGCCTTTCCCTTTTCGGGGTCGTCACGCTTTGGCTGAAACCTCAGCAGTTGAAAAAACTCCTATTACCCCTGGTCAGCCTCGCCGTCGGCGGGCTTTTCGGCGACTCTTTCATCCATCTCATTCCTGAGTCTTACGCGGTTTCCAAGAACGCGACCCAGTCCGCCCTCTTCATCCTGTCGGGCATCATGATCTTTCTCATCCTGGAAAAAAGCCTGCACTTTTACCACCATCACGAACATAGCGGGAAGGAGATACATCCTTTCGGTTATCTCAGCCTTTTAGCCAGCGGACTCCATAACTTCATCGACGGCCTCTTGATCGGCGCGTCTTACCTGGCGAGTTTCGAAGTGGGCTTGGCCACTACCTTAGCGGTCATCCTTCATGAGATCCCTCATGAAATTGGCGACTTCAGCGTTCTTGTCCATTCCGGTTTCAAACCTTCCCGGGCCCTCTTATATAACTTCCTTTCGGCTTTGTTCGCCATCGGCGGAGCCGTCATGGCCCTGACCCTGACCGCGAATCCCCAAACGCTGACTTCCGTTATCCTTCCCGTTACCGCGGGCGGCTTCATTTATATCGCCGGGTCGGATCTGATCCCGGAGATCCACAAGGAATTGAAACTCTCCGCCAGTCTGGTCCAACTTTTAGCGATGATCGCCGGTTCGGGATCGATGCTTCTACTTAAGTTCTTGGAATAATTTTTACCCGAGGAGACCTTGTGAGTATTCACGATTTCAAAGCTAAGACGATCGATGGAAAAGAGATATCCCTCTCGGACTATCAAGGCAAAGCTCTACTTATCGTCAATGTGGCAAGCAAATGCGGTTTCACTCCGCAATACGAGGGTTTGGAAAAGTTATACGAGAAATACAAGGGACAAGGTTTCGAGGTATTGGGATTTCCCTGCAACCAATTCGGCGCGCAGGAACCCGGCACCGAAGCCGACATCAAAAGCTTTTGCGACTTGAACTTCGGTGTCACCTTCCCGCTCTTCGCCAAGATCGACGTGAACGGCGCGAACGCCCACCCGCTTTATAAGTACCTCACCCATGACAAACCCGGGGTTTTGGGCACCGAGGCCATCAAATGGAATTTCACGAAGTTCCTCATCGATAAGCAGGGGGAGCCGGTGGAGCGCTACGGCTCGGCAGACAAACCGGAGAGCCTGGAAAAAGATATCGAGGAAGTTTTAGGAAAATAGCCTAGAGTTTGGCCAGAAGCGTGATCATGTTGGTGTTACCCAGATCGCCGCGCGTTGCGAAAGCGTAGTCCAGTTGCAGAACCCCATCCCGCAATCCCGCTCCCGCTGAAAACCCAACCAACCCAGTAAGACCCGGTGCGTTCATGATCTGCTGGCCCAAACGAAGAGCCACCACGTCGTGATACCAAAATTCAGCGCCGAAAGCGGCTCGCGCCGCGGAAAAGTCCTGGAATGGCGCCAACCCATCCACCGACAACAAAAGCTTGTTATCCGAGTTATCTACCATCATGAAATTCGGGTCTTTAAAAGAGAATCCATAAGCGATCCCGACGCGGCCCTCGGTCGGGATGGCCGCGCCCGATAAAGAACCCATGTTCAATACTGAAAATCCCAGAGTGAAACCAGAGCGGCTTGGATTCCACACGGCCCCCACATCCCCCGCCGCGCCTATTTGCTGATTGTTATCCAGGTCATCGATGAGTATTTTCCCTGAGAGTCCCAGGGAAATATCACCATTCAAACTCAAGCCGTATCCACAGCTGGCCAGCCAGGTCATCGGCTGAAAAGTTCCGCCGGAAACCGGGAGCCCTCCCGAGATCATGAATCTCTCCACATCCCCAAAGTTGCCATAGGTGAAATCGAACGCGATGTTTCCCGCGCCCTTGCCCAGATTCAAGTTGCCGATCATCTGCTCGATGGAAGCGCCCTGCACCCAGGAATTGTGGGTCAATGACAATTGATTTTGGGTCAACCGCCCCAAACTCCCGGGATTGACGCCCAGAGCGTCCACATCATCAGCCACCGCGACATAAGCGTCACCCATTCCCTCGATACGGGCGCTGCTGGCTAGGTTCAACCAAGCGGCCGACACGCCGCCGATAGCGCTGCTCTGCGCGTGAAGACTCCCCGCCGACAGGAGGATCAGGAAAAGAAATGCTGAGTTTTTAGTCCGTCTAAAAAACATTTTATTATCCTTGTTACTGCACGACTACTTTGTGCCATTCAGTGGCGGTAGTGCCGTCCATGAACGTCAGTTTCAGTTTCACGTAATACAACCCGCGAGCGACTCCCATCGTGTTCCAACATTCCCTTGGTTCGCTTCCGAAGGTCAGGATAGCCACGTTTTGGCCTACGACGTTGTAGATATACCACTCGGAAGACCTGACACCCTGGGTCGTATAAAGACAAACATCGCTCCCGATCGGCGCCGGCACGGGACCTATCACGTTCCGGCCCAGGGCAGAATAGAGATAAGACGGCGTTAAGGTCGCTGTCGCGGTGTTGACGGGTGAATTCGTCACCGTAGCCGTTGCCGTATTCGTGGCCGTGCTCGTGGAAGTATTGGGGACCGTATTAGTCGCGGTATTCGTGGCCGTTGACGTAACGGTGATGGTCGGTGTGTCGGTTGCTGTATTGGTCGCGGTATTCGTGGCGGTATCGATCGGTGTGTTGGTGACGGTATTGGTCACGGTATTCGTCGCCGTATCTGTCGTTGTACTGGTCGCGGTATTGGTAGCCGTGTCGATAGGAGTGTTCGTAATAGTGTTCGTAGCTGTATTTGTCGGTGTATCCGTCGCCGTCTGAGTGGCGGTTTCGGTAGCGGTATTTGTCGGGGTGGCGGTCACCGTATTCGTAGCGGTATCGGTAGCGGTAGCTGTCGAAGTACTCGTCGCGGTATTGGTAGCCGTGTCGATCGGTGTGCTTGTGACGGTATTCGTGGACGTATCTGTAGCGGTCGCCGTTTCGGTATTTGTAGCGGTGTCCGTGACCGTATCGGTCAGCGTGTTAGTGGCAGTATTGGTGGCTGTATCGGTAGCCGTAGCGGTGGATGTTTTTGTCGCCGTATCCGTAGCTGTATCAGTCGCTGTGTTCGTAGATGTGTCAGTGGCGGTATTCACCGGCGTATGTGTCGCGGTATCCGTGGCGGTGTCCGTTGAAGTGTTGGTCGC
>CAYXYA010000202.1:0-4481 GCA_964469185.1 uncultured bacterium
GGCAAAATTTTCAAAACGCTGATTGGCTTCTTCAAGTAAGTTGTCTGTGATGCTCAGGTAGACCGCGCTGGAAGTTAAGTCGGCATGCCCTAGAAAGGTTGACAGATGCACTAGGCGTGTTTGCGGATTGATTCCGGCGCGGTACCAGCGCAGAAGTGTCCCCACGGCAAAGGAGTGTCGAAGATGATGAACATGTGGAGGCACACATCCAGGTGGCACCTCCAACTTCAAAAATGGAACAAGATTATGAAATACCTTGCTGACCGTGTTGGGACATATGGCGTGTTTGAAGCCAAAGGAAAAGAGAGGTGCCTCTGGAGAAAGAATCCCATACTTCTTTATTCGGGCTTTTAGGTATTCATCCAGTAATGCTCCAAGTCGGGGGCCAAACGGAACTAAACGATCCTTGAGGAATTTGGTCTTCCGGATGACCAAGAGTTGACGTTCTTCATCCATATCCTTTAAACACAGCCGACAAACCTCTCCGACTCGAAGCCCCAATCCGTATAACAAGGCAAAGATGGTACGGTAGGTTTTCCCACGCATTGTGGCCCGCCTGGTATCGGGCAAGGATTCAGACAAATCCAGAAGCCGTCGCACCATGGGTAAATAGAAGATAAAAGGCGTCCGTTGGATTGTCGGTCGCCGAGGTTTTACGGTTAGTGGTGATTTTTTCAAATAGCCTTGAAGGACCAACCAGTTCAAAAAACGTGCGACAGTACCACGAAGGCGGTTGTAACTGAGAGATGTCTTTCGGGGACGTGATGCTAAAAAGTTCTCCAACAGCGGAGGCGTTAGCTTGTCAAGGTGGTCAAGCCCTTCTGACGCTAAGTACCGATCAAGCATTCGCAACATATCTTCCTCGTTTTTGAACCGTCTCCCCAAAGCGCGTTTGTGGGTTAAAAAGCGATTGATCTCTAGGGTCAACACGCTTTTGAAGCCCCTCCATGTTGATTTCATAAAATCTCCTCTCCGTCGCCACAAGCGACCTCGCGAAGGCCCTCAATATCGATTTTGGTGTAAATTTTGGTTGAGGAAGGCGAGCGATGACCGACATAATCCCCAATCGTTTTTAGGTTGAAATTCAAGTCAACGAGTCGTTGCACACAGGTATGTCGGAAGGTGTGGGCCCCTGGGCGCGGAACAAGAACACCTGCCTTACGCAGATAGCGACGTGCGCGGTGGCCAACTGCCTTACTCTTGATCGGCTTATAGGGTGCCAAAGCGCGGAAAAATACATGTCGGTCCTTGGTTTTGGGCCGGCCCTTTTTCAGGTAATTCAGAATAGCTTGTCCAATAATGGGCGATAGTGGATAGGCGGTCGAATGTCCGGCTTTACGTTTCCGAAACCACAAGCGTTCGTTTTTCCAGTCAATATCATCCAGGGTCAGACCGGTCACTTCATGGGCTCGAAGGCCATACGTCACCAAAAGAAGCAAAATAGCGTAATCCCGTGTTCCATTGGACGTTTGACGATCAACAGTTTGCAGCACCCGGCGTACTTCATCCCACGTAATCGAACGGGGAATGTGGGACAGATGATAAGCACGGGGAAGCTCCACCGCGCCGACGAGATCTTTGGAAATAATTCCTTCTCTGCGGAGATAGCTTAGGAAAACGCGCAAGACACCGCAGAAGCCTTTTCTTGTGGACAGCGCTAAGGGTTGCCGAGCGAATTCAACTATGCAGGTACTCAGGATAGGGGCAGAAAGATGAGCAAGGTCAACCAAACTAATTTTCTTCAAAAAGTCCGCGAACCGCCGCAGACTATACCCATAATCATAAAGAGTTGATTCCTTCAAGCCCCGTTCTTCACGGAGATACCGGAAAAAACCTGGTGTTTGGTTTCCAAAGGGATTTTCCAACTTCTGACCGTGCCCACTCTTGATGAAACCAGGAACAACCAAACACAACATTTTTTCGACCGTGTAGCGAACGGTGTCGCCAGGTTTCTTCCGAGTTGAGGCATCCGTTTGTCTAGGAATAGGTCCGGATAGCCACCAGTTCCTAAACCCATTAATGTGGCAGGGCAACTCCTCCCATTTCCTTGCACCTTGATTCCACGCAAATGTCCCGAAATGCATCAAAATAGGGACATCACGCAAGATGCACTTGCGTGCATAACCTTGTTCCGCCGACCAAACGACATACTTCTCGACTGCCCCACCAATCCATGAAGCCCTAATACGATTGATGGCGTTTCGATGAACAAAATAATTCTCTAACATGACAACCTCCTTTCGGCGCTATGCGCCAGGAGGTTAATTCTATAATGGGAATGTTATGTGCCTGATTTTCTAAACCTGATGAACGGGGACAAAGAAATCATCATTGCCGGCCACATAATTGGGATGGGCACATAACTTATGTTATGTGGTGCGCCACATAACAAAAGATCGGGACTCCCCTCACTTCCACAAAAGCCATTTCCAGTAAGCTGAAATAACTCCATTCCTGGAATTCCCCGTCCGTCCACCCGAAGAAAATCCGTTCCTTGGAATCGTACTCCACGGCATACCAGTTCGACCTTGAGAGTGGATGATAGAACCGCATTAACAAAACTTGGTTCTCAACATCTTGTTTTTCGGTAGCGTAAAGGGGTGGCATGTTGGACAAGACTTCGGGCCTGTCCAAAAGCTCCTCAATGGGTTTAAACATGGATTCCTCCTTAGCGCCGCCACCTTTGGTCACGAAGACACACCGGCAAAGGTGGCGGCCCAATTCGTTTATTCACCCGGCAAAGCTTCTTCCTGTTCCCGATACAGTTCCGGGGCGCAATCGAAACACCGGGTTTTCCAAAGTTCATCGCTTAGCAATTCCATGACCGCCCCGCAACAGACGCACCGGCATGGAAGAAAATAATGGAAGTCAAAACCCATTTTGGCGGGCTTCATCGGCCCTTGCCCGCGAAGATGGCCGCTTCCTCCATCGTCATTCCAACGTCCCGCCCCTTCTGGTAGTACGCGTTGAAAACAACCTCCTTGCGGGAAAGGTTTCCCGAAAAAGTGAGGATGGTTCCATCCTTGAAATAAACCTTGGTGACGATCCGCCTTTGGCACCCATAGGTAAAGAAGTCCTCCTTCACCGCTTTCTTGATCTTTGGAATTTCAACCGTTAAATTCATTCCCCGCCTCCTTTGTGGGGCGTCCGGCATTCGGACGCCCCATATGGATTAGCTTCAAAGCCCCCTCATGGGGGCTAGTAACCCGAGGGTTTCGTGACCTTGGGTTGTTTCCAAATCCTTGACCCTCACCCGGATTCCCACACCTTCCTCAAAAGGAAGCAGTCGGCCTTCCTCATCCACCGGAAGGCCAAGCTCCACGGCCTTGGTGGGCTGGGCTTCTCCCCCTAAAGCCTTGAAAAGCCTTGTCAGGAGTTCCAGGTTGAGAACAAGTTTGACTTCCTTCCGGTCGGGGGGCGGGATTACTGCCTCGTACTTCGGGAACTCGCAACCATCCGGCCTTTGCATGGAAATGCAAGCCAGCTTGCTCTCAAAAAGGCCGTTGGCCCGGATGTTAATTCCCGAATAAGTTTTCGGGAAATTCTTCCGGACCATCCTCAAGCCCTCCCTGGGCAGGTATCCCGGCGCGTCGTCCTCCTCCACTTCCTTGACCGGGATGATCGCCAGCATGTTTCCGTTGGTGGCGATGATCTGCTTCCCGTCAAAGTACGGGTGCGCGATGCTGAAAACCCCCTGCTTGTCGCATATCTCCTCGATCTGATATTTCCGGTTGATGTTCATGAACAAACCTCTTTCCGGGGATTTTCCCCTTTTCGGCTATAAGGCCCGACAACCTCGATGACTTGGGCGCTCCTGGAAAACAACTCGTTGAAACAAACCGGGCTCGCCCATTGAACCGGCTGGTTCCCGTCCGTGGGGTCCCACACCACGAACATGGCCGCTTTCATGCAAACCGCCGCGCTTCTGGCTTCCTCGCGGACGGCCTCATAAACCTCCGGCCAAAGTTCCCTTGCGATTTCCTTGGTCATAGCTTTTTCCTCCTTCTCAAAATTCTGGCCTTCGTCAGAACGGGTCTAACCCGTTAATACCGTCACTCCCTCAGGCGGCATTTCGGCCTGTCTCTATCGGTGGGTTAAGCCATCGGCTCATTGAGCCACCGGCTTGCTAAGCTACGGCCTCCTCGACACGGGTTTTCAAAAGGAAGTCCATAGCGGCCTGGGCTTTGGCCGCCGCCGAGAAGATGGCCCGTTTGTGGTTTTTTAAAACTTGAATCCAGTCCCCGATGTAGTCCGAGTGCCGGGTGGCGTAGGGGATGCCGATGGAAGCGCAAAGGAAAGCCGCTCCCATTTCGGCCACCAGTTCCTCGAAGGCGTAGGCTTTGTCCCCGTAGCGTTTCCCGTGTTCACGGTTCAGGCGATGCCTTGCGCCGCTCCAATGGGTCCTATGCCGATATCGGCATAGGACCCAAAATGCCGAATCCCGGATTATGCCGAATCAGTTTTGCTTTGCCTGTATTCCC
>CAYXYA010000203.1:0-4475 GCA_964469185.1 uncultured bacterium
ATTTTTTCAGGTCGATATTGAGTCCCGTTTCTTCTTTCGCCTCGCGGAGGGCGCAGACGGCGATATCCTCGCCGGGATGTACCCCGCCCGAAGGCGAACGGAAAACGCCGGGAGGGTAGCTGTGTTTGCTCATGAGGGCAAAACGTCCGTCCTTTCCCTCGATCAGGATGGTCACGTCGTGGAATCGGAGCTGTTGAACGCTTTTTTGAACGAGGTTCCAGCCTTGCTCGTCGAATTCCTGCGCCATCCATTGGTGATAGGGATATCCGAACCTGGCATGGATAGAGGATAATTGGGGACGAAGATGCAAGGGACTCTCCTGAAAAGGATGTGGATGGTATCTTATTGCATTATTTCCGTTTTGAGAATAAATCAAACGATTTTTTGAAAGAGTGATGCCCCATTCAATGTTTCAAATGAAACGAATTTTCATCTTAGGTTTTTGCCTGTTGGCAAACGCCGCTTCGGCGGGCGACCTGACCCGTTGGGTTGATCCGTTCATCGGTACAGGCAAAAAAGGGAATACCTTTCCGGGCGCGGTCGTGCCCTGGGGAATGGTCTCGGTCAGTCCCCATAACGACCTGCAGGCCCCCTCGGGTTACAAATACGGCAGACCTTTCATCTATGGTTTCGGTCAGGTCCACTTAAGCGGCACAGACTGCCCCGATCTGGGCAATGTGCTGCTCATACCCTCCACGGGTCCTGTCGTTCCGCGGCCTGAAAATTGGCGCTCGGAGTACGACTCCGAAGCGGCAAGTCCGGGCTACTACCGGGTCCACTTGAAGGCTTCGGATGTGCAGGCGGAAATGACGGTCAGTTCGCACGTTGGGGTCAGCCGTTACAGCTTTCCCGTTCACAAAGGCGACGCGAATATTTTGATCGATGTCAGTCGGCAGTTGAGTGGTGATCCCGTCACGGCCGTCTCTTCCTTTGATTCTCACGTGAAGATTGTTTCCAACAGCGAGGTGGAAGGTTTTTCTCCAAGCGGGAATTTTTGCTCCACTTACGCCGGCAATAAACAGACGGTTTATTTCGTGGCCCAATTCAGCAAGTCAGCGTCGGCGGTCGGCACCTGGAAAAACGGGAAACTCGATGACGGGACCGAACAGTCGGGACATTCGATCGGAGCTTTCCTCCGCTTCTCGACCGCTGAGTCCGAATCGATCGTGGTAAAGGTGGGTGTTTCGTATGTGAGCATCGAGAACGCCCGGTTGAACCTGGCAACGGAGGTAAAGGGTTGGGATTTCGACGCCGTGCATGCTTTGGCCAAAAAAGCTTGGGAACTGGAGCTTTCCAAGGTCAAGGTGACCAGCGCGAGCGCGGAAAAACTGAAAATATTTTATACCGCTCTCTATCACGCGTTGATCCACCCTAATGTCTTTAGCGACGTCAACGGCGAGTATCAGGGGATGGGCCATTCGGGTGTGAAGACCGCTTTGAATTATACCCGTTATTCCGTTTTTCAATTATGGAACACCTACCGGAATCTTCATCCTTTCTTAGGTTTGGTTTATCCCGAACAAGAACTCGACATGGTGAAAAGTTTGACCGAGATGTCCAAAGAAAGCGGCTGGCTGCCCCGGTGGGAACTGGCGGGCAACGACACGCAAGTGATGGTGGCGGATCCGGCGGTTCCGGTCATCTTGGACAGCTATTCGCAGGGCTTGCGGGATTTTGACGTGGATTCGGCTTACGACGCCATCGTGAAGAGTCTTGACCCGAACGGCAATCAAGTTTTCGGCGGCCTGAAGTCCCTTTTGAAGTACGGCTACGTTCCCAAGAATGACGACAGTCATGATCGGATATGGGGATCGGTTTCCACCAGTTTGGAATACGCCTACGAGTACTGGTGCCTGGCGCAGCTTGCGAAAGAACTGAAAAAAGACCAGGATTATAAAAAATACATCCATCTTTCCGGTCTTTACCGCAATCTTTATGACCCTGCTTCGGGGTTCTTGAGGGCGAAGAACCGGGACGGGTCCTGGATGACGCCGTTCGATCCCCTGGCTTCTTGCTGTGACCAAAATTGGGCCAACAGCGGCGGGCCGGGTTACGTGGAGGGGACGGCCTGGCAGTATCTATTTTTTACGCCTCAGGACATGGACGGGCTCAAGATGCTATTGGGCGGTGATGAGCTGTTCGTCGAACGGCTTCAGGAATGTTTCGACGGCGGGCATTATGAACCCGGCAACGAGCCGGATCTTGCCTGGCCTTATCTTTTTGATTATGTCCCGGCTCAAGCCTGGCGCTCTCAAAAAGAAGTCCGCGGGATCATGACGCGATCTTACGGTGCGGGACCGGATGGACTGCCGGGCAATGATGACGGTGGAAGCCTTTCGGCCTGGTATCTGTTCTCCGCGCTCGGGTTTTATCCCGTCTGTCCCGGGAGCAACACCTATCAGTTGGGGAGCCCGCTCTTCAAACAGGTCGACATCCACACCCACAAGGCTTTTTATCCGGGAGGGCTTCTCACGCTCAAATCGATCGATAACTCGGATCGGAATATTTATGTCCGGTCGCTCCTGGTCAACGGGATCCCTTATCAAAAAACTTATCTCAACCATGACGCTTTGGTCACGGGCGGGACGATTGTGTTCAAAATGGATTCCCAGCCCAAGAAGTAGTGCTTTTCCTTTGTAAACATCAGGACTTTTCCAAACTAAGCTTGTTGCCCTGCGGGGCCTTGTGTTATAACCATACGGCTTTGGCAGGCTTTTAGCCCAGCTAAGCGGTTCGGCGGATGGATCGCCGGGCTTATCTCTCACGCTTCTTCGAAGTTCCCTTTAGTGGCCCTCGCGGCTTGAAGGGGATCCGCCTCCGGCGGTAAGAAGACGCGGCGGAAAAACTAAAGGAGTCGTACCATGATGTCTGTTTCGATGAAGCAGTTGTTGGAAGCTGGTGTGCATTTCGGACACCAGACCCGCCGTTGGAATCCCAAGATGTCGCTTTATATTTTCGGCGAACGTAACGGGATCCACATTATCGACCTTCAAAAAACCGTCAAGAAACTCAAGGAAGCCTATCAGTTCGTCAAGGACCTGGCGGCGACCGGCGAGAACATCGTTTTTGTCGGAACCAAAAAACAAGCCCAGGACGCCATCAAGGAAGAGGCGGAACGCTGCGGCATGCCCTATGTCAATTATCGTTGGTTAGGCGGCATGTTGACCAATTTCGCCACCGTGAAAAAATCCATCAGCTATCTCAAGGAGTTGGAAAGCATTTCTGAAAAGGAAATGGCGGAGCGTTCCAAGAAAGAACAAGCCGGCTTGAACAAGGATAAGGAAAAGCTGCACAGGTCCTTGGGCGGCATCAAGAACATCAACAAACTGCCTGGCGCTATTTTCGTCATCGACACGAAGAAAGAGCACATTGCCGTTCAGGAAGCGCGCAAATTGGGGATCCCTGTGATCGCGGTGGTCGACACGAATTGCGATCCAGGCGAGATCGATGTGGTGATCCCTGGTAACGACGACGCGATCCGCGCCGTGAAGCTGATGACCTCCGTGATCGCCAGCGCGATCTTGGAAGGCCGAGCCAAGGAACTGGAAGGCCGCGAAGTTTCCGCTGAGAGCGCCGTTGGACCGAGCGAGGTGGGCGAGGAATTGCTGGCTGCCGCCGCACAGGAGGAAAGCATCCCCGCGGAAGGTGAAACTGTCGCCGAGGAGATCGCCGAGCAAAAGATCGAGGCCGACCTCTTGGTGGGAAGCGTGGAAACCCTGGCTGGCGACGCTAAGACCGTTGCCCTCATCGCCGATGAGTTGGCCAACGAAAAGGTCGAGCGTATCCATACGAAACGTCTTCGCGACGACAAACCCTGATCCTTTCATGGGGCGCCTGGTTTTAATGAGTTCAAAATTTCATAACGCACAGAATTTTACGGAGGATTTTTAACATGGAGATTACGGCGAACGCGGTGAAGGATCTGCGCGAAAAAACAGGCGCGGGCATGATGGATTGCAAGAAGGCTTTAGCTGAGACCAACGGCGATTTCGAGAAGGCGGTGGTTTGGCTCCGGGAAAAAGGTATGTCCCAGGTCGCCAAACGCTTCGGCCGCAGCGCCAATCAAGGCATCATCGGCAGCTACGTTCACAGCGGCAAGGTCGGCGTCTTGATCGAGATCAATTGCGAGACGGACTTCGTGGCCAAGACCGATGATTTCCAGAACCTGGCCAAGGAATTGGCCATGCAAGTGGCCGCTTCGGTCCCCAAATACGTGACCCGGGAAGAAGTTCCAGCCGCCGAATTGGAACAGGAAAAAGCCATCTATTTGAACGAAGCCAAGCAATCCGGCAAACCCGAAGCAGTCCAGCAGAAGATCGCCGAAGGCAAGATCGAGAGTTATTACAAACAGGTGTGCTTGCTTGATCAGCCTTATATCCGCGAGCCCAAAAAGAGTGTGAAGCAGTATGTCACCGAAGTCGCGGCGAAAGTCGGCGAAAACGTGATCGTGAAGCGCTTCTCTCGGTTACAATTAG
>CAYXYA010000204.1:0-4470 GCA_964469185.1 uncultured bacterium
CGGTCGCCAACGGCGTCGCGCCCAACCCCAAGATCAGCAAGCGCAAGCTCAACATCCTGCTCAAGTACGTTCT
Organism: uncultured bacterium; assembly: GCA_964469185.1. Lineage (GTDB taxonomy): Bacteria > Oederibacteriota > Muellerivitia > Muellerivitales > Muellerivitaceae > CAYXYA01. The sequence goes on from CAYXYA010000204.1 coordinate 74, forward strand.
GTTCGACCAGGTGGAGAAGAACATCGCCACCATCCTCAAGCTGGTGGCCCAGACCGAGCCCGGCGAGGCCAAGGATTCCATCATGCATTTCGCGAAGGACAATGTGGATAAGGCCAAGGAAATGATCGCGGCCGCCCTGAAGGTGGACGTCCAGACCTCCAAGATGTTCAGCGACAACCCTGACTTCGCCATCACCCGCGTTTTCGGCAGAGGCTAACACCAGCCGTCACGACGGGTATTCGCACAACGCCAAAGGAACGCTATGACCTCTCCCGCCGAAACCAACATGGTCTGGATGGACCTGGAAATGACGGGCCTCGACCCCAAGACCTGCGTCATCATCGAGATCGCTTCCCTCATCACGGATAAAGACCTGAACCTGATAGCCCAGGGCCCCTGTTTGGCGATCCACCAGCCGCAAGCTGTCCTGGACGCGATGGACGACTGGAACAAGAAACACCACGGTGAATCGGGCCTCATCGAGGCGGTGAAGAATTCCAAGGTCACCCTTGCCGACGCCGAGAAGCGGACAATCGATTTTATCGCCCAGCATTGCAAACCCAAGGTCAGCCCCCTCTGCGGGAACACCATCTACCAGGACCGCCGGTTCCTCATCGAGTACATGCCCCAGTTGGAAGCCTACATGCATTACCGTTTGGTGGACGTGAGCACGATCAAGGAATTGGTGAAGCGGTGGTATGGGCCGGAGTTCCAGGCGCCGGTGAAGAAGCAGAAGCATAAGGCGCTGGATGACATCATCGAGACGGTGGAAGAGTTGAAGTTCTACCGAGGGAAAGTCTTTAAGCAGGCTTAAGCGAACAACTTTCTTTTTTGTTCTTCACCCGAGAATGCATTTTAGTGTTTTTCTTTTCGGCCCTTTCTGGCAACACCCCACCCAAGGAACAACTTTTCTTTTTTGCCCCTTCCCTCTCAAGCCTTTATCCGTCCACGGGGTCGAGTAACCCACTTTTTGAGGACCACTGTTTCGCTCCACCCATCCCCCAGTGGGACCCTTTCGCTCACTACAGGTGATCCAGGCGGGCCATTTGGTCGGGGCTTTCGAAGGAAGGGGCAGGGTGTTTTTTAGACTTAAATCTTCAAAAACCCCAGGCCCTCTCTGGCGTTAGCCCCGACCAAGAGGACGTTTGGACCCAAACTAACTGAGCGTAAGGGACCCACCGGGGAATGTGTGGAGCGGGATCAAGGTAGGAAAGTTCTTCTCAAGACCCCTTTGGTTCATGGCGGCTAGAGCCAGAGAAGGCCTAAAAAGAAAAACTGCTTCGCGCTCACTCGCGAAAATACCAGGGCGCTACTTGGTAGGGTTTTCGAGAGAAGGGGCAAAAAAAGAAAGTCGTTTGTTAGGTTATTTTTTGCCGTGGTGCTTTTGGTGCCAGGCCCAGGCCGTTCTCAGGATATTCTCCAAACTGGAATGTTGGGGTTTCCACTTGAGGACCTTCTTCGCCTTTTGGGACTGCGCCACTAACCTGGGCGGATCGCCCGCGCGGCGTGGTCCGACCAGCACCGGGACCTTCAGGCCCGTGAGTTTCTCCGTCCAACGGATGACTTCCCTGACCGAGTAGCCCTTCCCCGTTCCCAGATTGAAAAAATCGCTCTTGTTCGTCCGCATCATGCGCTTCAAAGCGAGAAAATGCGCTGAGGCCAGGTCCGTCACATGGATGTAATCGCGAATACAGGTGCCGTCCGGCGTAGGGTAGTTCCTTCCGAAGATCGTGATGTGTTTGCGCCGTCCCGCCGCCGCGTCCAATACCAACGGGATCAGGTGGCTCTCCGGGTCGTGGGCTTCCCCCAGTTCGCCGGACGCGTCCGCGCCTGAAGCGTTGAAATAGCGCAGGAACGTGGACTTGAGACCGTAGGCCCCGTCGTACCATTCCAATATCTTTTCCAGCATCCTCTTCGAGTCGCCGTAGGGGTTCACCGGGTTCTTAGGGTGGTTCTCCGGCATGGGAACCTTCACCGGGTCGCCGTAAACCGCGCAGGTGGAGGAGAGGATGAAGTATTTCACTTTTTCCTGAAGCATGACGGAGAAAAGGTTCATCGCGTTGGTCAGGTTGTCCCGGTAATACTTCTGGGGATCCACCACCGACTCGCCCACATTGATGTGGGACGCGAAATGCATGACGGCTTTCGGTTTGTAGCGGCGGAAGGTGCGGACAAGACCGGAACGGTCGGCCAGGTCACCCTTCACGAATTTTCCGGACCGCACCGCCCAGCGGTGGCCCATGGAAAGGTTGTCGAAAGTGACGGGATTGAAACCAAAACGGGAGGCTTCCTTGACCGCGTGGCTTCCGATATAACCGGCGCCGCCCGTGATCAGGATGGTGGGACGCTTAGCCATGAGGTCTCCTCAAGTAAAAGACTTTTAAAACATTCAAGGTAACCCCACGATTCCTTCGGAATCTTTGGGGTGATGGGCCACCTTGTGAACGATCGTCACTTTTTATCGATCCGCTAGTGGATGAAAATCATCAACGACAGCCGAACGCCCATCAGCTGACGGCGAAAAGCTTTTTCTGTCCTGTATTGGAGGCGGGATTGTCCTCGAGGACCTTGATGGTCTGAAGTCTTCCGTCGGACTGACCGTTGATGCGGGCGCCGGAATCCAGCACGTTCATCAGATAGGTATAGATCTCCTGGGTGATGACCTCGCCCGGGCAAAGCACCGGGATACCCGGCGGATAGGGACAGACGATCTCGGCGCAGATCTTCCCCACCGAGCGTTTGAATGGGATCTTGCGGGTCAGTTTGGTCAGGGCCTCGCGGGGATTCACCTCTTTGCGGGGCATGAAGGTGGGGAAAAGGATGCTCTTTTTCTTCTTCTGGTTCACGAACATATCCTTGTAATCCACGACGATCTTCTTGAGCGCTCCCACGAATTTCTTGAGCTCCTTGGGCGTATTGCCCGCCGAGACGAACAGCAGGATGTTCTGGAAGTCGGACATTTCGGTCTGGATGTCATATTCGGAGTTGAGGATCTTGGCCATGTCATAGCCCGAGCAGGGCAGGCCCTTGGTGGAAACGGTGATCTTGGTGACGTCCATATCCATTCCGGGGATCTTCTGGATCTGCTCGCGGGTCAGACAGGAGAGTCCGGGTATCTTGTTGATCTCGACGCGGGCGCTCTCGCACATCTTGATGACCTCGTCGAGCATCTTCTCCCCCTCACGGACCATCTGATAGCGCGACAGGTCCAGCGAGGCGAGGATGATATAGGAAGGACTGGTGGTCTGGAGCATCTGGAGCGTGGTCTTGAGCCGCATGATGTCGACCCGGACGCCCTTCACGTGCAGGACAGAACCCTGGCTGAGCGCGGCCAGGTGCTTGTGGGTGGACTGCACGCACATATCGGCGCCGGAGTCGATGGCGGACTTGGGCAGGGCCGAGTGGAAATGGAAATGGCCGCCGTGGGCCTCGTCCACGAGCAATATCTTGTCGTATTGATGGACGATCTCGGCGATGGCTTCCAGGTCGGTCGTGAGGCCGAAATAAGTGGGATTGGTCACCAACACCGCTTTGGCGTCGGGATGCTGGCGGCAGGCTTCGTCCACCTGCTCGGGCGTGAGGTTGAGGATGAGGTCGGAGGCCGCGTCGATCTTCGGCATGATGTAAACGGGCTCGGCGCCCGCGAGGATGACGGCGGAGATGACGGACTTGTGGGCGTTGCGGGGAATGATGATCTTATCGCCCGGGTCGCAGACCGAGAGGATCATGGCCTGGTTGCCGCCGGTGGTCCCGTTCACGAGGAAGAAGGAATAGTCCGCCCCGTAGACCTTCGCGGCCAGGACCTGGGCTTCTTTGATGACCGTACTGGGTTCGTGGAGCGAGTCGACCTCGCTCATCACCGAGAGATCGAGGCGGAAGACCTTTTCCCCGACGAATTGGCGGAAAATTTTAGCGATACCCTTGCCGTGTTTGTGGCCGGGCGTATGGAAGGAGATCTTGTTTTCGTTAGCGTAGTGGACGACAGCGTCAAAGAGGGGGGTTTTGTCTTGACCGTCATAGATGGACATTTATTTAGAGTTCTTCTCCTCTCCAATGAAGCGGTAAGTCAGGGGCTTATTGTCATGGATGGTTTCCGTGAGCGAGGTGAAACCATCGCGGATATATTTGGGGATGAAGAAAATACCCTCGTGGGTTTCCCCGTCGTAATACTTCAAATTCCCGATCTTCCTATCTTTTAAGACCTTATCGACCTGGTCCCGCTTCAAGCTCTTGGGATCGACCGTTTTGGAGGCCATGGTAAAACTCCAGGGAATGTCGAAAGAAGGCACGTTGGCAGGCCAGGAATAGACCATCGGGAACACTTTTTTAAGGGTGTTGTGGACCGCGGCCAGACAGCGTAGTTCCTTCTCGGCGGAACAGCCGGATTGCAGGGCCAC
>CAYXYA010000205.1:0-3006 GCA_964469185.1 uncultured bacterium
CATCCACCACTAATATCTCATTACGGATCTTGGCCTTGGCTAGGACCTGGCGGATCTTCCTCACGACATCCCCCACTCCCTTTTCTTCGTTGAAAGACGGAATGATGACCGAGACCGGCTCAATGATCTTCATTTCAGGCTCACTTTCATTTCGGTGTAATGGGGCTTCGCTTTACCCTCGTAATAAGCCACGCGGACGGTATAGGTTCCCGGGTTCACCCAGGGTGAGAAAGGAATAGTGCCGTAAAAATACCAGAGGCCCTTTTTCTCGTCTTTCGCGAATTCCAGTTGGGGACTGCCGAAGGTCTCGACCGTTCCGATCACCTTTTCGGCGGTCATGGGCGCGTTGATCTCGGCATGAGCCGGCTTCCCGCGATAAATAGGCATGGGTGTGATCTGGAGCTCGAGACTCTCGTCCTTGATCCCGAAAGTGGCGCAGCCCGCCATCAAGACCAGAATGGATAAAATAAATAATTTCATGGGATCATTCCTGTCGTGGTTAGCCGTGGATAAAACCAGATCGGGGAGGATGGGTTTGTGGAAAATTTTACCGCGCGGCCCCAGGCGCGCCGGGCGCGGCTGCCGCAGCGGCGGCGGCTTGAGCCTTGGCTCTGGCATTCTTCTTTTTTTACTTCATCTCTTGCGTTCTTTCGGCAAACCGGTTCTTGACCTTCTTTTCTTTCATCTCTTCCCTGGCATCGGTCAAAAGGAAGGTATTCGCCTTGAGCAGCATCGTTTCGGTGACATAAACTCCCATCCCAAAATTAACGAAAGCGGGCATCACCACCGACAAGGCGATCAAGGTCAGAAGCCAGAGGTTGTTGGCGGTATTCGGCACTGTCAGGATGGGTTTTTGCATGAAAGCCATGTAGACCAAACCGCCCAACAGCGCCAGGAGAACGACCAAAAAGAAACCCAGCAGACGGTAGGTGCCGCGCATCTTCTCGAATGTCCTTTGCAGGTCGTCGGCGAAATCGGCCATGGTCATTCCGGTTTGCTGGATCATTTCTTTCCACTCGTCGTTCCACAAAAGGACTTTGCGGCGCAGGATCACGCCGAACACCAGGACGGCGAAAGTCACCGACCACATGAGGAACGACAGGACGATAAAACCCAGGGCGGATTCCACGGATTGAGTATGCATTTTCTTACCTCTCTATCACGAATTCATGAGTTGGACCGACGCGTCCAAAAGTTCCAACAACCTCTGCTTGACCTCCAGCCACTGCGCCCCGCCCTCGCCGTTCTGCTTCGCCTGCTGCCAGGCGATGACGAGTTGAGTGAGACTGTTGTCCCCCTCGGTGATGAGCGCCATACGGACCGCTGAACGCCTGTTGCTTTCTTCCTGCGCGAAATCTTGCCTCAATTTTTGCGCCAGCTGGTCCCGGCCTTCCGGGCTGGCGGCCTCGGCTTGGAGCGATTCCCTGATCTCAGCCTCCACCTTCTGACGGATGGAAGCCTCTAAAACTTTCAATAACTCGTTCTGGTCCGCCGACGCGCTGAAAACCGCCGCCATCGGAACGGACACCGCAGGCTCGCGGGGCGCGGCCGGAGCGGAACCGGAGGCTTGCGCCGGAGCGGCGTCATGCCACTCCGACTCCGAGGCGAGCTGGGTTTTAACACCCCGGCTCGTCTCAAAGATCATCGGCATGAATTCTTCGACACTGTCCTGGTAAACCTTGAGGCCTACCTCGATCTCCCTTAAGTCATCCGCGCTCTCAGCATAAACCACCAAATTGTACTTGGAGATATCCTTGATGCGTCCCCTTCTCATGTGTTCGTAGAGCTTCGGCTCCCGGATCTGGAGGAGTTTGAGGAGCGCTTCCCATTGGTTTTGGAGTTCGACCGCGACGGCCATTGAGGCTCCCGATGATTCTCCCGCACTTGCCGCAAAAGCCGCGGTAGAAGGGGTAATAAGTCTCCTGCTATCAGTCCGTCCAGTCCTAGTTCCTGGCTGGCCGTCTCCCCGGCCAAACCGTGAAGGTAAACCGCCGCCGTGGCCGCGTCAAAAGGTGAAAGCCGCTGTGCCAAGAGCCCGCCGATCATCCCCGATAGGACATCGCCGGTACCGGCGGTCGCCAAGCCCCGGTTGCCCGTGGGATTGATCCAGACCTCGCCCTGAGGATTCGCGATCACCGTCAAACGACCCTTTAAAACAACGTGCGTATTATAGTCTTGGGCTATTTGCTTCGCAACTTTAACCCGGTTCTGCTCCACGTCGGTAATGCTCGTTTTTAAAAGCCATGCGGCCTCTCCCGGATGAGGCGTCAAGATAACCGGCGCCTTGACCGCCTTAAAAATGTCCAGTTGCCCCCACAACAGGTTGAGGGCGTCCGCGTCGACCACCATAGGAACGGTAAGTTTGGTGAGAAGGTCGCGGACCAACTCGCCTGTCTCTCGGTGCCGTCCGATACCGGGACCTATCACCACTGAGTTCACGTTGGCCGCGAGGTGGAGAATGCGGCCTACCGCCTTCGGAGAAAGAAATCCTCCGAATATTTCTTGCACGGGCGCGGTCATGGGCTCCGTGAGTTTAACTTCTAAAATAGCGTTCAAACTTTCCGGACAGGCCACCGTCACCAGTCCCGCGCCGATGCGCTGGGCGCCATAAGCCGAGAGCGCCGCCGCTCCGGTCAATCCGGTCGCTCCCGCGATGACGAGGACCCGGCCTCTGGTCCCCTTGTGAGTGTTTTCGTCATAACGCGGCAAGGCCTTTTGAACCATCTCCAGATCTGTGAGTTCATAGTGCATCGAGGGATCGTTCAAAAGTTCAGGGGGAAAACCAATATTCACTATCTTCACTTGGCCCGTAAGAGAAGCGCCTAGCGGCGTGTAAAAACCGATCTTAGGAAGGCCGAATGTTACGGTCATTTGCGCGGGCAATACTTCCCCTAAAGGAACCGAGGGATCAGAGGATAGGCCGGAAGGAATATCCACCGCGACCACCGTCTTGCCCAGCTTGCGGGCCAATTGGATAAAGTCCCGCCCCAAACCTTCGACGGGCCG
>CAYXYA010000205.1:3016-4428 GCA_964469185.1 uncultured bacterium
AAATAGTCCATCTACCAACAAATCGCATTTCTTCAAAGCTGTCTCGACCGCTTTCAGCCCGTTCGTTTCCGTCAGCATCAAAATCGGGACCTTCGCTGTTTTGGCTTTTTGATACTGCTTGAGGGCTTCCACCGAAAGTTGGTCCAGTTTCCCTAAGACCACCGCGATGACAAAAGCTTTTTTTTGTTTCAATATCCGAGCCGTGACCAAAGCGTCCCCGCCGTTGTTACCCTTACCGCACAGGATGCCGACCATTTTTCCCTTCAGCGGACCATATTCCTCTTCCATGACTTTCACGACCGCCGCACCTGCGGATTCCATCAACTTGGCGATGGTCAGCCCATGGTCCTTGACCGCCAATTCGTCGATCCGCTTCATGTCCTGCGCCGTGGCTAGTTTCATGATTTTTGTTTCTTTCCTTTGATCTCATACACCACAGAAATGAAAAACTGCGGTTGAAAACGTAAAGCGGTCGCCCCAATACGGTTTTGCAAGGAAGAGTCTTGCATGATATCGGTCAAGAGCGGCACCACCATGCTGTTCTCGGAATAAAGACCGACCGCCCCGAAACGTTCTTTTAAATTAGTATCCAAGACGTTGATGCGCGGCGTGTAAAAACTGTGGAGGATGACGTAATCACCCCGCTTAGGCATAAAGGGTTTTTGAGAGTAGTCGATCAGCGTCACGTTCCGTCCCGCCCAATATTGGGTCTTCGGGACCTCATCGGAGTAGATGACCGCGTCCTTCGGCAGGGTTTTGAGGAACTCGGCGGAACGTTTGATATCACCGAAGGAATCCCATTGGCAGAGTAAAACCATCCAGGAGAAAACCAACAAATAAATTAGGCAAAAAGCCAAGACACCATTCTTCCAGACCATGGCTTTCAACGATCCCTTTTGCTCCTTCAAGCTGGCCAAAAAAGTTTCCAATTGATACGCCGCCGCGACCAGCAATATGGGCAAGAACGGCATCATGTGGCGGTCTTGATAGGTCACAGGTATCAGACGGGAAAGAAGCAGGACCAGAAGGATCGGAGCTGTGATGAGGCGAAACGCGTCCCCGCCCGCGTCTTTCCGGCGGACCATTTTGGCTAGGCCTAAAATGGCGAACCAAAATACTAGAGGAGTGAAAACGTAAAGGGGCTGTGAAAAATAGGCGTAAAGGTGATCGATAAAGTTCAGTAGAGGAAATTGGACCGCCCCGATACCCCGGGTCAATCCCGCGCCTTCCCGGTAAGCCAAGAGCAGGGTTAATAACTTCTCCTTCGCGAGCCAAACAGGCCCGGCCCAAAATAAAAGAGCGGACGCCAACACCATCGGCAAGGACAGCCATTTCTTGACCTTCCCTTTTTGAGCCGCCACCTTCGCGCCCAAGAATCCTATCCAAGGCAGAAGTAAAAAACCTTCCGGACG
>CAYXYA010000206.1:0-4378 GCA_964469185.1 uncultured bacterium
TAAGGATTAGAAGATTTTTCTTTTGGAACATGAGGACCCTTGCGATAGGTTGAAGACGGGTTTTATTTTACATTAATTTTTTAGGAATGATTCGTGAATCAACCGAATAAAAAAGCGCTCGTCATTGTTTCCTTGATCGTCGTAGGGATCATGGTGCTGGCCCTGGCAACGGCCCTTTGGAGCGACTTTCCTAAATTAATGGATGTCTTCCATCATTTAGAAATGGACCAACTGCTTTTTGCCCTTATTTCAACGGGCATTGCTTATCTGGCTTTCACACTTTCATTTGACGCGCTTTTTAAGATGACTCCCTATCGTATTCCATTCCCTAAGTTTTTCTCTATCATGTTCATCTCAGCCACGATCAATTTCATCATTTCCTCCGGCGGCATGTCCAGCATCGCCATCCGCGCTTTTCTTCTCAAACATGAAAAAGTGCCTTATTCAGTCACGATCCCGCTGTCTTTCGCCCAAAATATGATCTTTAACCTGGTGCTTTCCTGTGTCTGCTTCGGCGGATTGTTTTATCTGAACCAGCATCCCGAATTCATGGGCGGCGGCAAACAGATGGTCATCCTATTTTTCATGGCCGGTCTGTTATTGGTGGTGATGGGAATGATCATGATCTTCTTCAACCGTGCGTTCCGCCGCTGGGTTTTGCGCCAGATCCTCCGCACGGGTCATTGGGTGAGTCATAAGATACTGCGCAAGAAGAGGGACGATCAACGCGTGGTGGAGATCCGCAATGAGCTGGAAGCCACCGTGGCTTTTCTTCACAAAGGTTGGGCTCGGCTTCTCCTGGTTTTATTTTGGGTTTCCATGGACTGGTGCTTTACGGCCTTGACCCTTTACTTCTGTTTCCACGCGGTAGGGGTGGACCTACCCCTGGGGCTTCTCATGGTCGGTTTCACGGTGATGTTCCTCTCGTCCAACATCAACCCGGTGCCGGCGGGGTTGGGGGTCAGCGAGTCTCTCTTGGCTTTTACCTTCAAACTTCTGGGAGTAGGTTTTGAAAAAACCTTGGTAGCCGCGGTCATCTTCAGGTTTGTTTTCTTCCTTATCCCCTTGGCTATTTCCACCGCCCTCTATTTAGATACCATGCGGTCCTTCCTCAAGAACGAAGAGAAGATCGAAGCTGAACAAGGCAAGAATTTTTCCTAACCTCTCTTCAAAAGTGCTAAAAACCTTCAAATATGGCCTAAAAACACATTAAAACAAATATTGTTTGACTTGATATGAAGTGACTAATATAATCTGAAATATAGAAAGAAGATTAACTGAATCAAGATATTAATCTTAAGCAGACGTCGGGTCCCCTGCAAGGGACAAGGAGGATGTCATGGAAAAGCTACCGTTCCCGAGTGAGGAAAAATCCCTGGGCACTTATTTAAGAGAGATCGCCCGAGTTCCTTTGCTGACCCCACAAGAAGAAAAGACCATCAGCCGGGCCTCCAAAAAAGGCGACGAGAAGGCGATGACCCACATGATCGAGGCGAACCTCCGTTTTGTGGTCTCTATCGCCAAGGGCTACCGCAACCGTGGCCTATCCTTCTTGGACCTCATCAACGAAGGCAACCTGGGGCTTATCAAAGCCGCGCGTACCTTTGACCCTGAGAGGGGAGTGAGATTCGTGTCTTACGCCGTATGGTGGATCCGTCAGTCCATCCTCGCGGCCATTTTGGACAAAGCGGATATCGTACGCATTCCCCAAAGCCAGACCAAAAAGATCCGCAAGATCAACAAACGCGTTCAGGAACTTCAACTCAAGAAGGGAGAACCCTTGACCGATAACGAGGTCATGAAAAAGACGGATATCAGCCGCCAAACCCTGAATGAGGTCCAGCAATTCAGCCACGGCTACTTAAGCCTCGATACCACCTTTGTGGGCGAGAGCGAAAAGCCCATCATGGAATTCTTGAAGGATCCGAAAGACGCGGCAGTATTCGAGAAACAGATGATGGACAGCGACCTCGTGGAAAAAATGCAAGAGGCTTTGAGCCATCTGGACGCTCGCGACGGTCAGGTGCTCAGCTGGCGCTTTGGGTTGGACGGTCAGGGCGGACAAACCCTGGATGAGATCGGTAAGCGTCTTCGCATCTCCAAAGAACGGGTGCGCCAGATCGAGGAACGGGCGATGAAAAAGATCCGCAACGCCAAAGGCTCTGAAGTATTGAAAGATTACCTTGTCGCGTGATCACGTTGGGGAAAGATAGATCATGGAATTAAATCGAGAACATCCGGTTTATACCATCAGCGTGGTTGCGCATCTGCTCCATTTGCATCAGCAGACCATTCGGCAATATGAGCGGTTGGGGTTGATATCGCCCTGCCGGACCCTTCGAAAAACAAGGCTTTACTCCCAATGCGATATTGAGCGGCTCGAATCCATCAATTACCTCGTCAGAATTTGCGGAGTGAACTTGGCCGGCGTACAGATCGTCGTCCGGCTTTCTTTGGAACATCCCGAGATCGAGGAGCGTCTAAAGAATAGAAGGTTCAATCCCGAAGATTATCTTTAATAAACAGAGTTTCAATTCAATATCCGGAGGCATTGTTATGTTCACTTCCATTTGTCGGTCCAAATCCTTTTTGTTTTCAACTACTCGTTGTTTGACCATCGGAGCCTTGACGCTTTCCGCTTTGGCGCCCTTATCTGTTTTGGCTCTTACGCTGGACCAAGGCGCTCCGTTGGTCCAAGTTCCCGCCAATAGCGCGGCATTGGGTCTACAGAACGCTTTTATCGATGTGGCCGCTAAAGTCGGACCCGCGGTCGTCAATATCGGCGCCGAGTGGACGGAAAACATCCAGGGTTTCAACGGCATGAACGACATGTTGAACTTTTGGTTCAACGGACAGCGCGGCAGGCCTCAGCAGGGTCCGACAATGAAGAAGAAAGAGCGCGGCCTGGGTTCAGGTTTTCTCATTTCTTCGGACGGGTACATCGTGACCAACGCTCATGTGATCGGGAAAGCGGAGAAGATCACGGTGACTTTGGCGGATGGAACGACCTATTCCGCCAAGATCATCGGAAAATATGAAAGGATGGATATCGGGGTCATCAAGATCGCCGATGCCGGCAAGACATTTCCCCATGTGACTTTTGGCAATTCGGATGAGATCAAGGTCGGTCAATGGGCCATCGCCATCGGTAATCCTTTCGCGTTGGATCACACGGTCACGACTGGCGTCATCGCCGCGAAGGGCCGTAGCGTGGATATCGGGGAAAACGGCAATGGTCCCCAAAGCTACATTCAAACCGACGCTTCCATCAATCCTGGCAATTCCGGCGGACCTCTTTGCAACATCGAAGGTGAGGTCATCGGTGTGAACAGCGCCATTTACAGCCAATCAGGCGGGTCGGTGGGCATCGGGTTCGCCATCCCGGCGAATATCGCCCGCAAGACCGCTGAGGACCTGGTGAACAATAACGGCAAGATCGTCCGCGCGGGGTTGGGCGTGGTAGTTCAGCCTCTTTCTCCCGCGATGGCGAAAAGTTTCGGTCTTTCTTCCAATCAAGGCGCGCTCCTTTCGGATATCACTCCGGGCGGCGCCGCGGACAAGGGCGGATTGAGATCGGGGGACATCGTATTGGCCGTCAACGGCAATGCCATCGCTGATTCCGGCGATCTCGTATCCCAGCTTTATGCTCATCGTCCGGGGGATATCGTGAAATTGACCATTCAAAGGAACGGGACTCAAAGCGAAGTTCCCGTCACGCTTCAAGCCTTGACTGAGAAACCTTTAGCCGGAGAAAAACACGGCGCGATAGATGAAAAGGTAAAGCCGGGTTTGGGACAAAATGAGGGTCTCGGCTTGGGTTATCAGGATCAAACAGCGGACATTCAGGGTGAATTACCCGAAGGCGCTCCCAAGGGACCGATCGTGGTCCAAGTCGAACACCAGAGCGCCGCGGCCGCCGCCAACTTGCGTCCCGACGATATCATCTTAAAAGTCGGGAACGATCCGGTTTCTTCCGCGAATCAACTCACGGCGGCTCTAAAAAAGAGCGATTTGAAGAGCGGCGTCCGGCTTTATGTCTGGCGGGGCGGCGAGACTTTTTACTCCATCTTGCAGGCGGGGGAAGAGTAAGACGATAGGACTTAACTGATAGGTTTTCAAAAGCCTCGCTATTACAGCGGGGCTTTTTTATTAATGGGTGAGTTTTATCAAAAGGATCAGCCAGATCACGGTATTGCAAATGTGGCCGGTCCAGCAAACGCGGCATTCCAGATGGTTCCGAATGAGGATCAAAGCGAGCGCCAGGGACATGACAAAAGAAAGAGCGGAGGCGGCAAAAAGCATCCAGAGGGGCCAGCCAAGAATAAGGCCGGCGATAAGCGCCGCGTAATAAAACAATCCTAACAATGAATTAGGCAAA
>CAYXYA010000207.1:0-4373 GCA_964469185.1 uncultured bacterium
ATCTTCTCAAGTGAGCGAAAGGGACCCATAGGGGGATGGGTGGAGCGAAACAGAGATCCGGGCAAACCATATTCTAAAACCCCGTGGATGGATGAGGGCTGGAGAGGGAAGGGGCAAAAAAGAAAGCTGTTCTTCGTGGTTCAATCAGGTTGTTTTACCGATGGCGGTTCTTGAGCGCGCGGTCGATATCGCGGTTCGCTTCCTTCTCCTTCAGTTTGGCCCGCTTATCCGCGACGTTCTTTCCCTTGCCGACGGCCAGCTGGATCTTCACTTTCCCATTCTTGAAATAAAGTTTCACGGGCACCAGGGTCAGACCCTTTTCCTGTATCCGTGAGCCGAGTTTAGCGATCTCATTGCGGTTCAAGAGCAGTTTTCGAACTCGAATGGGGTCAGGGTTATACCGGTTGCCTTGCTCGTAAGGTGAGATGTGCATGCCATAGAGAAATATCTGGTTCTTTTCGAAACGCCCGAAGCTGTCCTGCAGGTTCGCCTTGCCGTTGCGGATGGATTTCACCTCGCATCCGACCAACGCGATACCCGCCTCGACACTCTCGAGGATGATGTAATCATGGAACGCTTTTCGGTTTTGAAGCGAAGGCGCCCTCTCAGTCATAGTTCCTCGTCAGAAGCAATCGCTGGAACACCATATCCACGGACAGGACCCGAACCTTCAGGTTGTCGCCCATTTGTATCTTGCCGCTCCGCTTGCCGACATAGGACATAGAGTTGGAGTCCAATTTATAGTCGTCGTCCTTGAAGTTCTCAATTGGTAAGAATCCCTCGATGCCGTAAGGGTTCAATTCCACATAAGCGCCATAGGGCGTCAAATGTTTCACCGGCCCTTCGAAAGCTTGATTCACTTTGCTTTCCATGAATCTCAGCTGCAAAACTTTTTGGCACTCGCGCTCGGCTTTTTCCGCTGTTCTTTCCTGAAGACTGCACTGCAAAGCCATCTTCGGGTAAGTGTGGGCTGACGATGGTTTGCCTTCTCCCGCGATCAGCCGTTTCAGCGCGCGGTGGACCATCAGGTCCGGATAACAGCGGATGGGGGAAGTGAAGTGACAGTAGGATTTCAATCCTAGTCCAAAGTGTCCGGCGTTACGGGTGGAATAAACGGCTAGTTTCAAGGACCGCAAGGAAAGGATGGCGATCACCGGCTCCAGCGAATTGCCTTTCACCGATCTTAAAAGTGATTGAAGTCCCAGGGGGGTCGTCAGGTCGAAATTCTTGAAGGGGATACGATAAGCCTTCAAGAAATTGGTCAATTCTTCCAGGTCGCTGTCGTTCGGCGGCTCATGGATGCGGTACAGGGTCGGCATCTGCATCTTGTCCAAATGCGCGGCGACCGCCTCGTTGGCGGCGACCATGAAATCCTCGATCAACTTATGGGTGCCCAGCCGTTCTTTCTTGCGAACATCTACCGCTCGTCCGGTCTTATCCAGCACCACACGAACTTCAGGAAAATCAAAGTCTAGGGAACCGTTTATCTCCCTTTGGCGCCGTATGAATCCTGAAAGTTTGACCATCTCCTTTAGTGTTGGGAGAAAGGCTGAATATTTCGAAAGAACTTCGGGGCTAGCGGTGTTGTCCAAAACCTGCTGGACTTCCTCATAGATGCCGCGCCTCGCGCTTTGAATGACGGATAGCGCGAATTCGGTTTTTACCAGTTCGCCCCGCGAATTGTAGGTCAAAAAAGCGCTGGTGGTCAGTCGGGGGACGCCTTCCCGCAACGAGCAGAGCCCGTCCGAAAGGGAATGGGGAAGCATGGGCATCACGCGGTCGGCCAGGTAAACGCTGGTGGCCCGCTCAAAGGCTTCTTTATCTAACGCGGTCCCGTCCTGAACATAGTGGGAAACGTCGGCGATATGCACACCCAGCCGGTAACCTCCATCCCCCTGTTTTTCCAGAGAAATGGCGTCGTCAAAGTCTTTCGCGTCGGCGCCGTCGATGGTCATGGTGAAGGTGTTGCGAAGGTCCAGCCGCCCGGCCCAATCCTTTTCGGTGGGGTTTTCCGGCAGGCGTTTCACCTGGTGGTCTACGTCGCTGGAGAATTGCTCAGGCCAGTTATATTTGCGGATGATGGTCTTGATGTCGATGCCCGGGTCGCCGGCCATGCCGAGTATCTCGGTCAGTTGGCCTTCCATGGCCCCGCCGTTGCCCGGCCACTTCGTTATCTTGGCGACGCCTTTTTGGCCGACTTCGGCTTTCAATGAGCTCTTGGTCAGGAAAATAGGTTGGGTCACCCTGAAATCATCGGCTTTCAAAAAGATCTGGCCGCCATCCTTGAAGATGACCCCGACCATCGAGGGATGAGCTCGCTTGACGATCTCCACGAATGTGGCGGCGAAACGGTCCTGGCGCCTTGAGTCCTTCGACACCCGGGCCTTGATGGTATCCCCGTTGAGGATACCGTTCATCTCGCGCGGCGGCAAGAAAGCGTCCGGTGATCCGTCCTCGGGGATGAAAAATCCGAAACCCTTCTCGTTCGCCTGCACCACGCCTATCATTTCTTTGCCCGCGTTGGCCGAACTTTTATTTTTTCTGGCGAAGAAACCCGCTTTCTTCTTTCCGTTGAATGTCGTTCTTGTTTTGATGTTATTGTTCCTTTTTTGATTGTGCTTTCTTGACATGAATTCCTCGTTAAAATTAAAACTGACAGCTGTTCTCACCACCAAGACACCAAGGGCACCAAGTAAGGCCAAGACTGATTTAAAAGTTTTAAAACAAACTTTCAGACTTTCGGTTTTCTTGGTGTCTTGGTGCCTTGGTGGTAAAGAGTTTTGTTGCGGTCAATTAATTGAGATTTCGGAAGGCGATCAATTTAAACACGGTTGAATGGCCGTTGTTGACAGCTAATTACACCTACTTTATACTACGCCCCTTCTTGACACAAGCCCTCACGGCAATAGGCTTATCAAGCGCGGAAGTGGCGAAACTGGCAGACGCACTAGCTTCAGGTGCTAGCGGGGGCAACCTCATGGGGGTTCAACTCCCCCCTTCCGCACCAATCATCATTTTGAAAAATTGCGATTAAAATCGCAAATTGATTATTCTGAGATTGGGACAGTCCTGTTGCGCAGCAACATGGACGCACCAATCATTTTAAGTTTTTAACAAACTAACATTTCACCGCAAAGTACGCTAAGGTCGCCAAGAACGACGAAAATCAGTAATGTACTTTTGATTTTTTATTCTTATTACTATTCTGAAAACCAAGATTTAGATGTTAATGTTTCTTAGCGAACTTCGCGCTCTTAGCGGTTAATTTGTCTTTAAAGGTTCTCCTGAATGAATGCTCCTGACGCCAACAACATCGTCCGCTATCGATTGAAGAACGGCGCGACGCTCCTCATCAAAGAGGACCGTTCGAACCCCGTCGTATCTCTCAACCTATGGGTCGAGGCAGGCTCCGTTGACGAGCGTCCCGACGAAAGGGGCATGGCCCATCTCATCGAGCACATGATCTTCAAGGGCACGAGCAAGAGGCCCGTGGGTCAAATTTCCCGCGAGGTCGAGGCCGCGGGCGGATATCTCAACGCCTTTACCAGCTTCGAGCACACCTGTTTTTACGTGGTTTTGCCGAGCGCTCAGATAGAAAAAGCCTTGGATGTCGAGTTTGACGCTTACCTCCATTCCACCTTTGACGCAGGGGAACTAGCCAAGGAAAAAGAAGTCGTCTACGAGGAAATGCGGATGCGCCGCGACGATCCCTGGAGCTGGTCGTGGGAGATCCTTTTCCGTATCCTCTATCAAAAGAATCCCTACCATTGGTCGGTCATCGGTGACATGGACATCCTGGGTAAAGTCCCCAAGGAAACGCTTTTAAAGTATTACAAAAAACATTACGTTCCCGCCAACACGGTCATCGCGGTCGTGGGCAACGTCTCCGCTTCCAAGATCATCCAGTGGGTCAAAAAGAACTTCGAGACTTTCAAAAGTCCCAAGCCCCCCAAGCGCGTGTTCAAGACGGACGCCGAACCGAAGGCCCTCAAACTTCATTTGGAATCGGGCGAGGTTCAGCAGGTTTATTTGTCCCTGGGCTACCAAACCGTCGCTCTCACGCATCCTGACGCGGCGGCCCTGGAGGTATTGGATTCCATCCTGGGTGAAGGCCCAGCCAGCCGCTTGAATCTGGCGATCCGCGAGAAAAGCCAATCTGCCGACGAACTGGGAACAGAACATTTTACCGGTAAGTACGGAGGCGCATTTATCTTCCAGGCGCTCACGGATGTGAAACGGGCCGAACGGTTCGTTGTCGATGCGATGAAAGAATTGAAACAATTGATGGTTAATGGCGTCGAGGCGGACGAACTGGCGAAGATCAAGAACAAGATCCGCGCCATCGGCAAGATGGCCCGCGTCTTCACCGTGCT
>CAYXYA010000208.1:0-4359 GCA_964469185.1 uncultured bacterium
GGTTACGGTGCGTGAGAATGACCCCCTTGGCGACACCTGTGGTTCCACCGGTGTATTGAAGGAGGGCCGTCTCGTCCATCCGGGGGCCCGGGTGAATAGGCTTAGTCGATGGGAATTTTTTCATTTCCTCCATGAAACTATAAAACAACGGCTCGGTCGGCCAATCTACCCAGCTCTTTTCTTTTTTCGCTTTCAGTACGTATAACCACTTAAGAGGGATCGGAAAATAGTCGTTGACCCGGGTGACCCAGACTTTTTTCAGATCACACTCTTTCGCGACCTGCCGAAGAATCGGCACGAATCGGTCCAGCGTTACGACATACTTGGCACCCGAGTCTTTCAATTGGTGGGAGGTTTCGCTCGCGGAATAAAGGGGATTCAATTGGGTCAGAATGGCGCCAGCCCGCAGGACCCCGAAAAAGGCGATTACGCAGGGAGGGCAGTTGGGGAGATAAAGGGCCACCCTGTCGCCCGGTTTGATGCCTTCCGCCTGTAATAGGTTGGCGAACTGATCGACCAGACGGTTGACTTCGCGATAGGTCAGCGTCGTTCCGAAATAATGAATGAAAGGATGGTCAGGAAACTTCCCCGCCATCATCTCGAGGATCTCAGGAAGGGTCTTTTCGGGATATTCCAGGGTCTTGGGAACCCCTTCGTCGTAAGAGGAAAGCCACGGCCGTTCGTTCATGCCAGCCCCCGGTAGGATTAGAGAAGAGTCCCAAACATCGACGAATCTTTATGTAACTATGATAAACGCGGATAAACGCAGATGAAGGAAAATATTTGGCAGCATCGCATTTTGTTGTCATTCCGAGGAGCAAAGCCGATAGGCTTGGTTTGCGACATAGGAATCTCAGGTTTTTGCCGTTGGTCTTTAACTGAGATTGCACGTTGGCCCCTTGGGCCAAGTGTGGTTGGCCAAAGGCCAACTACGACAAGCCTGGCCCAAAACCCTCTGGTCGGGCCTGTGGTGGCCCGACCCCGATTGGGGCTGGACCTCGCAATGACGGCTTAGTTCCATGGTAAAATCCTATAATCCCTATGACACCTGCCCTCATCCAAATTCTCTCTCAAGAGTTCCAGAAGCTTTTACCCTCGAGCCGCCTCTCGCATATCTCTCAGTCCGCCAACGAGACCGTGGAATTGACTCTCTATCACCCGGATCGAGCCACCCGCACCCTCACCATTTCCCTCATGCCGTTAAAGCCCTTCATCTTCGCCTCGCTGGCCAAGACCGCCGCTTTGCCGAAACCGCCGAACTTTTGCCGGTCGCTTCGCAAGCATTTGGAATACGCCCAGCTCATCGGGGTGGAAAGCGAGCCCGGAAGCCGGATGATCCACTTCCTCTTGAAGACACCCGAGGGAACTTACCGATTGGTTTTCGAGGGAATCCCTAAGTATCCCAACCTCATCCTGGTTGGGCCCGACAACCTCATCATCAGCGCGCTTCGTTATAAGAACGACGTGGAAAGACCAGTCCTTCCTCAAAGTCCCTATGCCCCGCCGCCCCAACCAGCAGGCAAACTCAACTTGTGGGCATTGAGCGATTCTGAGCTCCATGGCCTGTGGGATAAAGCGGGCAAGCCGCCTCTAAGCGACTGGTTCAAGAATGAGTTCCTCGGCTCCGACCCGGAGATGATCGCTTACTTGGTCAGCTTCGGTTCCGGAGCCATCTCCGAATGGACCAAGACTAAGAAAGATATCGCCGAGCGCCGCTGGAACCACTTCGAGCTTTTACCCGGCCCACCTCCCTCGCTTAAGGTCTTCCCCAGCCATACACCCGCTACTAAAGAAACACAGATCTTCAAGACCGCCAACGAGGCGCTGGAGGCTTGGTTCCACCTCGAGTCCCGCCATCGGGGCCAACAGGCCGAGAAGGTCAAACTGGAATCCGGCATCAACAAAGCCATCAAACACGAAAAGAAGATCCTGGAGAAACTCAAGAAGGACCGCGCCGAAGCGGAGCGTTCGGACCAATATCAACATTGGGGCGAGTTGATCATGGCACAACTTCACAAGATCAAGCTCCACTTGAACCAGGTCGACCTCGAGGACGTTGTGCGGGGCGGGCCGAACACAGTGATAATCCCATTGGATCCCGGCATCACACCGCTTCAAAACGCCCAGCGGTTCTTCAAGAAAGCCCAAAAGGGTTCACGCGGATTGGAGATGGTGGAAAAGCGGGAGAAAGAGATCAAAGACCGCCTCGAACAACTCAAAGCCGCCCAGCGCAGTTTGCCGGCCCTGATCACCGCCGCCGAGATCAAAAAGGCTTTTCAGGAACTATTCCCTGTCAAAAAAGAAGCGGCGGCCAAAGCGCCTAAGCCCAAGGTGGAAAAGGTCCCGACCCCCAATATCATCCGAAACAAGTTGAGCAAACAATTCGAGCTCTGTGTGGGAACTTCCGCCGCCGCGAATGAGTATGTGACTTTTCAATTGGCCCAACCGGAAGACCTTTGGTTCCACGCCAGGGACTTGCCCGGAGCCCATGTGGTTTTACGCCGCCTACAGAGGGACAACCAAGTGACCGACGACCTCATCCTATTGGCCGCGAAAGAAGCGGCCATTCATAGCAAAGCAAAGCCCGGCGCCAAGGTGAATGTCAGTTATACCCTCAAGAAGTTCGTGAAGAAAATACCGGGCGCGCCGATGGGGATGGTCACGATGACGAAAGAAAAAAGCATTTTGATCGAGATTTAAGTTTGTGGCTGGCCTTCATGGGTACTTTTAGACTCTTCTTTTACAAGGATTTCCGAAAAGCCAGACTAAATTCTCATCTTCTTAGCAGTAACAGGCGCGGTCTTCTTTTTCAAATCGATTGTTTTGTTCAAAGGCTTCTCTTTATTTCCATACTCAACAACCACGTTTCCCCACTGACTATCCTTTTTTGAAAAATATACGTCATAGCTTCCATTATTTGTGGTTTTAGAAAAATGGTCATATTCCGAAACAATGACTTTCAAATGTGTTTCGTCTATCCAATTCAACTCCATTGGACAATACCCAGCATTAAAGCCGGTTAAAATAGCGACATTGTCTGGATTCTTCCAAAAAGGGTATCTATAAAAATAATTAGCATACCGAAAAGGCTTCCCCTTTCGTCGAAGATTCACAACCGTCGTACCATCGTTGAACATAGAAGGCCCATGCTGGAAAAAAACTGTCGCAATCGAACCTTCCTTTGGCGAAGTTTTTTCCATCTTCACTTCCCTAAACATGTAAATATCCTGGAAAATACTAGGAACATTCTCCCAAATGTTTAATCCCACAAACAAACCGATCACTACCAAACAAAATACTTTTAAAGTTTTAAATTCAAATTTAAGTGGTTCCCAATCCAAAAGATAACCAGTTCCAACCGGCCATAAAACAGCAAGCAGATAAAGAACCGCCAAAACATCAGGCACTGGCGCCTCATAGAAAAGAGAGCCAAGAAATGAACCATATAGAAACAGAACAATAAGAAAACAATTTAAAAACAAGAGACAAAGGCGTCCCCAAGCAACCGGAGTTTCCCATTTCAAAAGAAGATAAAGGGATATACCTAAAATAGATTTAAGAGAAAATTCGATATAGTGACTAAACATCTATTCAGATCCTTACTAATCATCAATCAATAAAAATTAAATTTTATGGCTGGCCATCTAGGATTCGAACCAATCAACCCCTGAGATCAATAGACCTTCTTAACGTCATCCCTCGACAAGACTTTAGGGTGAAGGTAAAGACACCGAATGCTCTCGTGGGTGTTCTCCACATCCAAATAATCGCACCAAACCATGAACCAGGCCCAGCGGGGTTGCTTCTCGAGGACCGCGGAGCTGGGGACCGTTCCCACTTCACCCAGAGCGATGGGTTTGCCCGCCGCAACTTTTAAAAGATCATCGTGATGACTTTGGAGAAAGTTATTCCCGTAAACGTCCGTCGCCAAGATATCCACATATTTGGGTCCCGGATAATAGTCCTTGAAGGCTCCAACCTTGCCCCCCGGTTGATTGGAATTCCAAACCCAGATCAGATTATTCAACCCGTGATGCTTCGTGAAATAGTTGAACATCAGATGATACAGCGCTTGGTACCCTTTGGGTCCCGGCCGATGCCCCCACCAAAACCAATTGCCGTTCCCCTCGTGATAGGGTCTCCACAAAACTGGAATGTTGGCCTTTTGAAGTTGCTTGAGATAACCAGCCACGACATCCAATTGGGATAGATAGTGTTCCTGAAGTTTGGTCCCCGGCATGAGTAGTTCTTTCCACTCGGCTTCGGTCAGTTTGTTCTGCACGCTCGTTTTCCAACCGTTGGGCTCGTCATCCGTTGGGCGCACGGCGTGCCACATGAGGGTAATGATGACGCCCTTCG
>CAYXYA010000209.1:0-4350 GCA_964469185.1 uncultured bacterium
GGCTTGAGATGGAAGGGGCAAAAAAGAAAGCTGTTCAGGGATTTAAATATATAAGCCCCGGTTCAGCCGCGGTCCGCCCTTTTTCAGTTCGCCTAAGTGATATAATGCCGGTTCATTCTTAAGTGGAGACCCGAGATCAGGTATGAACAAGACCATTCGTTTCTTATTTTTTTTCGCGCTGTTGATGGGCGCGAGGACCCTTTGGGCCGAGGTCGAGGATAAATTCAGCGCGGACCCCCGCGCTTATTGGCATTACGCCTGCGCTCTTTACGCCCAGCAGATGCAGGATTCCAGCCGGTCTCTCGTGGAGTTCGACCAGGCCGCCCGCTACGATTCCACTTCCCCTACTATCCATGACCGTCTGGCCTACCATTATTATGTCGAGGGGCTTGAGTATAAGACGGAAGAAGAGCTCCAAAAATCCATCCGCTTGAAACCCAACAACGTCCAGCCCCGGCTTCTTTTAGCCAATCTCCTGGCAACCCAGGGCGAGTTCGGAAAAGCTCAAAAGGAATACAGCAAGATCCTGGAGATCGATCCTTCGAACATCGAGGCGCGTTATTATTTGGCGGGTGTGTTGGCCAATGAGAATCGTCTTGAGGATGCCCTTCAGACCTATCAACAGATCTTGACCGCGAACCCCAAGTCCTCCAACGTTTATTACAACATGGGCCTGATCTATACCAGGGGGAACCAGGCCTCCAAGGCGGAGGAAGCTTTCAAAAAATCCATCGAGATCGACCCTGAGCTGGAGCCGGCTTATACCTCGCTGGCGCTGGTTTACGAACTGGACCAAAAACCCAAGGAAGCCATCGGGGTTTATGAGGCCCTGACCAAGATCAATCCGAATAATGCCCAGACCTTTTTGGCGCTGGGCGAGCTTTATTACGGTCAGAAAGACCCCGCGCAGGCGCTGAAAGCTTTCGAGAATTACGCCAAGTTGAACCCCAAGGATTCGTCCGTTTACGATTACATCGGTCTTTGTTATTTCGGGTTGAAACAATATCCCCAGTCGATCGGGGCCTTTCTCAAATTGTTGGAGGCGCAGCCCACGAACGCGCTGGTGCGTTTCCGCCTTTCAGCGGTCTATGAACAGATGAATGATTACACCAAGGCCGAGGAGCAGGTGAAAGCTATCGTGGACAACGACGACAAGTCGGTGGACGGCTGGGTCCGGCTGGCGGTCCTTTATGACAAGGAAAAAAAGGACGACCTGACCGAAAAAACCGTCACGGAAAGTTTGAAAGCCAATCCCGGCCACCCGGAGCTGATCTTGATGCAGGGGATGTTGTATCAGGAAAAGAACCGTCTGCCCGAAGCCGAAGTGAACTACCGAAAGGTCGTCGCAGCCGAGCTGGCATTCAAGGCCAAACAGCACTCGGACTATAATCTGGGTTCCTTGACCCAGGCTTATTTCAACCTGGCTGTGATCTTGGATAAGCAAAATAGATTCGATGAGGCGATGGAGACCATGAAGAAGGTCATTCAGGTCCAGCCGGATAACGCCGACGCCTACAATTACATCGGTTATTCTTACGCGGATAAGGGCCAGCGTTTGGACGAGGCGCAGAAATACGTGGAGACCGCGGTCAAGTTGGACTCCGAGAATTCCTATTACCTGGATAGTTTAGGCTGGGTTTATTACCGACAGGGCAAAACCACCGAAGCTAAAGAACAGTTCACGAAAGCCCTGAAATTTTTGAGGCCCGAAAAACACAAAGATGACGCGGTCATCTATGACCATTTAGCGGAGGTTTACCTTAAGCTGGAGCAAAAGCCGGAAGCTTTATCCCAATGGGAAAAAGCCGCCGAACTCGATCCGGATAACAAAAGCTATATCGACAAGCTCCAAAAAAATAAAGACTCGATCGGTTCGCGGTGAGTTCCTCCGTTTTGACCGTCCAAACTCCGGCGAAGATCAACCCGGTCCTGGAAGTCCTGGGGAAAAGGGCGGACGGTTTTCATGAGCTGGCGCTGGTCTTTCAAGCGGTCGGTTTTTACGATGAGCTGTCCTTTTCCAAAACGAGCCAGGGAGTGGAGCTTTCAGTATTGGAATCGCCAGGGCCCTTGCCGGCGGATGATTCCAACTTGATCGTCAAAGCGGCCCGTCTTTTTTTAAAGGAGATCCTGAAAGACGAGCAGGGAGTGCGAGTCGAGTTGAAAAAACGCATCCCTCTTGCGGCGGGATTGGGCGGCGGTTCCAGCGACGCGGCCGCGACGCTGCGGGGGCTTCAATGGTTGTTCCAAACGAAAGCGTCGGAAGAAAAAATCGAGGATCTGGCGGCGCGACTGGGGTCCGATGTGCCTTTCTTTTTGACGGGCGGTACCGCTTTGGGAACGGGACGAGGGGAGAAAATAACTCCCTGGAACGACTTCATGGAAATGCATTTGGTCTTGGTGAAGCCCGCGGAGGGTCTTTCGACACAGAAGGTTTACCAATCAGGGAAAGCCCTGATCACCTCCGGCGAAAAAGCCCGCAACTTCAATTCGATATTGCGAAAAAAGGATCTAGCCCTGATCGCCCAAAACCTGATGAACGGGCTTGAACCGGCGGCCTTCCACTTGATGCCTGACATCGTGAAACTGAAGCGCCGGCTTTTGGAGGACGGAGCCGTAGGGGCCCTGGTTTCCGGTAGCGGACCGACGGTCTTTGCCTTGACCGAAAGCCGCGAAAAAGCGGAGACTATCGCGCGCCTGTTCCAAGGCGAGGATGATCAGATATGGGTGACCCAGACCGTTTCAACGGGCGTTCAAAGGATATAAAAGGTTTTAACAAAAATCAAAATTGGAACTTTGATGGACGCAGATAAACGCCGATAATTCTTTATTCTAATGTCTCATCTGCGTTCATCCGCGTTTATCAGAGTTCCCTTTGACGTTTGTGTTATAGGCTTTAAATCAAATCCAGCGGGTTGGAGCTCGGTGTGAAAAAAGTGAAGCTGTCCCAATATTCAATATCACGGATACTCGCGGCATTATTCGTCCTTTCGATCGTTGCCTTCCTCTGTTTCGTTTATCTCTACTTGCCCGAAAAGGTCGCTGGGTCCATCGTCGCCCGGTCGAAGACCCACAAGCCATTGACGACGACCCCCCGGGCCGCGGGTTTCGCTTATCGGGACGTTTCGTTCAAGACCCATGACGGCATTTCGATCTCGGGATGGTGGCTGCCGCCGAAAAAAAACAAGGAACCTCTCGGGACGGTCTTGATGTCGCACGGCATCTTCAAGAACCGAGAGCAAGTATTGACCCGGGCGGAGTTCCTGGCGTCGAAGGGATACCAAGTCCTTCTTTTTGACCACCGCGGCAACGGACTCAGCGGGGAAAGTCCTGTTTCAGGCGGGGTGCTGGAAGCCGGGGATTATTCGGCGGGCGTGGAATATTTGAGGTCGAAGCACTGGTTGAAAAAGCCTCTGATCTTTTTCGGGTTTTCTATGGGGGCCATGAGCGCGCTTCGGGCGGCGAACCAGGGTCCGAAAGTGGACGCGGTGATCGCGGATAGTCCTCTACCCAACGTGAAAGCTTATGTGTCGCGGCGGACCATCGGCGGGTCCTTCGCCGGTCTTCCAGGTTTCTTGAGCGCTTGTCTCCGGGATTATGACCGCCTGACCGGTCTTTCTTTGACCGCGGGCGATCTGGACCTGATCGGAGTGGTCCAACAATTCCACGAGATACCGGTCCTGTACATTACGGGCGAAAAGGACGATCTGGCAAAGCCTGAGGAAGTGCGGAGCCTATTCAACGCGACCGATTCCCATCACCGACGGTTGGTCTATATCCAGGACGCGGGTCATGAGGAAACTTATTTGATATCCCCCATGATCTACGAGAAAGCGATCACCGGTTTTTTGTCAGACTTAAGGGCGGGATTTCCGCAGCCAAGCCAGGAAGAGATGTTCAAGAAGATCGATCAGCAAACGAAGGCTCAGAACAAAAGAGCTACTCCACACACCCTATGAACCCTTCGATGCGCTACGCTTACTCAGGGCTTAGTTACTCTACACATCCGATGAAATAGTGGCAGGTGTAACAGACGATCTTGCATTTTTTGGTGACCATCGGGTGGCCGCATTGAGGACAGGTGTAAAAAAGTTCCTCGCTTTCCGTGGCGTATCGGTTTTGTCTCACCTGTTGACCGAACTCGAGAAGGGAAGGCAGAGATTTGATGATCGGTTGTGAACCGTCTTTGTCTTGATCCATGAATTCAGATTAACACGGTTTTTTAGTCGTCTCCAAGCGTCTTTCGCTCTCTCTTTAAGGCTTGATTAACCATGAGGAGCGATTTAAATTACACCCTCCTTTTCTTAGTTTTTTTTTACTGAACATTGGGGCGTCGACAAGCGGTAAGTCACC
>CAYXYA010000210.1:0-4329 GCA_964469185.1 uncultured bacterium
GGCGGTCTGAGTGGAGAAGGTCGAAAAAGAAAAAAGCACTAAACGGAACATTACGGCGGGAATTAAGTAGCTGAATTCCCCTAAAATCTCGCCGTTATTTCCCGCGTTCAAGCCGCAGGGTTTCGGGTACCGCGTTGGCGACTTGGGGCGGACCCCAGAATTGGATGGGACCCGGGCTGGCGAAGTCGTTCTCGACCGCCCATTGTTTCCGCGAGGCCGCGAAGGTCTTGAAGGGTTTTCCATTGAGTTCCACCAGGGCTTTTTGGATGACCGGTTTGTCTTTGCCGTGGCGGCGTTCCAGGTTCATCATCATGGTCAAGGGCACCCCGCCGGCTTTCCATTGTTCCGCCGGTTTCAGGAGATTCCGCACGCTCGACAAATAACCCGTGAGGCCGGCCGCCACCAGATAAGACGCGTTGAAACCCAGGGAATAACAATAGTCTGCGTCGAAATTGGAAGGGTCCGCGCAGCGGCCCTCATAGCCGAAAAAATGTCCCACGCCGGAGAATTTACCCTGATAGCCATTCACGCGCTTCCAGGATCTGAGCTTCAGATCCACGGCCTCGATCAGGAGTTTTTCGGTCTCGATCTTGGAGACCTGAACGTTGCCATGAGGGTCGCGGTCGGCTAAAAGCTGGGCTTGAATGGAAGGCGGCAGGGACTGAAAAGCCTTTTTGGATTCGACGCTCAAGCGCTGGCAGGCAAAAGCGATCTTCGCGTCCGCCGATTCCAGCTTCTCGAACTCGCCGCTATGGGCCAGGCAATCATTGAGCTCGGCGATGAGCTTCTTCATCTCCGGAATGAACTCCAAAAGACCTTCCGGCACGATCGCGATACCGTAATTCATCTTTTTCGCGGCGCGGTCGGCCACGATCCGGGCGGCCTGTTCGGTGATCTGGTCGAGCGTCCATTGGTTGGCCGCTACTTCTTCGGAAATGAGACAAAGGTTGGGGTGGACCTTGAGCGCCACTTCCAGGGCGATATGACTAGCCGAACGGCCCATGACCTTGATGAAGTGCCAGTACTTCTTGGCCGAAAGGCAATCCCGACCGACGTTCCCCGCCAGTTCGGAGTAAACCTTGGTCGCGGTATCGAAACCAAAGCTGACCTCGATCTGCTCGTTCTTCAGATCGCCGTCGATGGTCTTGGGACAGCCGATGACGCGGACGGGAAGGTTTCGACCCTTGAAGTATTCCGCCAAAACAGCGGCGTTCGTGTTGGAATCGTCGCCGCCCACCACAACCAGAGCCGTGATGCCAGCCGCCATCAGGTTCTTGCCGACGGTCTCAAATTGTTCTTTGCTTTCAAGTTTGGTGCGGCCTGAGCCGATGATATCGAACCCACCCATGTTGCGGTACGACACCAGGAGCTTGTCCGTGATTTCGGTCTTGGCGTTCTCCAGCAGACCCGAAGGTCCGCCGAGATAACCCGTAAGAGTGTTCTTGGCATTCAGTTTCTTGAGGCCGTCGAAAAGTCCCGCGACCACGTTATGCCCGCCAGGCGCCTGACCGCCCGATAGTACGACCGCCACCTTGAGGGGCTTACGGAAGGAAGCAGGAGCTTTACCCGGCAAGAAGGAGACTTCCGGCTGGCCGTAGGTCTTGGGAAACAATTCGCGGATCTCCGCTTGATCCGTAATGGATTGCGTGGATTTGCCGTTCTTCAGCGACACTTTGGAAGGATTGCCGGACAGGACCTTGGGAAGTTTTGGCTGATAGGAAGCCCGGGCGGCTTGAAGAGCGGAAACTTTGGATTTCATTCAATCCTCCAAAAGAGAGATGATTGGCCTGCATTATACGGGTCGTTTTTCATGCCCCGACATAAAATTTCACTTTGGTAAATAAGCGTGAATTTGGGCAAAAGACTTGATCCCCGTAGTGGCGCCGAGGGAACCAATGGCGCAAGCGCCTGCCGCGTTGCCCATCTTCAATGATCTTTTCACGTCCCATCCCAAAGAAAGACCCTTGATGAATCCCGCGCAAAAGCAGTCTCCCGCCCCCGTGGTATCCATGACTTTCACTCGAAAAGCGGGCACCTGTATCTCCAGACCTTTTCGGTTCAAGAAATAAGAACCCTTCTCTCCCCGTTTGATCACAACGTTCTGCGCGCCTAATTTTAAAAATGCTTTGGCGGCCTTCACAGGCTGGGTATATCCGAGAAGCATCTTCACTTCCCTTTCACTGGGCATGAAGTAGTCAAGGTAAGGTAAACAGGGTTTCAAGGCCCTCATCCAACGATTTTTAAGATCCCAAGCGGTGTCGAGTGAGGTGATAACCCCGCGCTTTTGGGCCAACTTCAAAATATCCGCCATCGGTTTGCCATCGAGGGCCGGGAAAAGAAAGTAGCCGCCGATATGCAAATGATCGAAGCGGGAGAGTTGGGAAAGCTTAAGTTTCTTCTTATATATGTGATCGTTTGCCGCCATAGAATGAAGGAAAGATCTTTGGGCCTTCGAGTTCACCAATACGACCGTCGCCGAGGTTTCAGCCGTCTTGTCGCGGGCGATGCCGGAAGTTTCCACCCCCGCGCGGCCGAACTCTTTCAGGGCAAAATCGCCGAAGAAGTCTCGTCCCAGTTTCCCCCAGAGCGACGTTGGAACCCCCAAACGACTGAGCGCCAATGCGGTGTTGGAGGCGCAGCCGCCCATCGCCATTTCCACATGATCCACCGGTAAAAGCCCTCCGACGGGAGGAAGCTTGTTAACCGGTTTCACGAGAATGTCGACGAGAACATTTCCCAAACAAAGGACCCGAAAAGGATGTTTTTTGGATTTTTGTTGAGCCAAAGTCATTCCTCGATGATTTTTCAGCATCTTGCTAGCTTTTAACCTTTTCCTCAAGTTAAATACTGAACCAGTCCCTATTCCATATATAGAAAGGATCAAGCATGCCTCAGTTCTATCATTACCCCAAATGCTCCACCTGCCGAAACGCGCAAAAATGGCTGGAAAAACATGAAAATAAACTGGAGGCCGTGGACATCACCGTCCATCCTCCCGGCAAAGATCAGTTAAAACAAATACTGAGGATCAGCGGCAAAAAAATAACCGATCTACTGAACAAAAGCGGAGAGCAGTACCGTTTGTTGAACATGAAAGAAAAGGTCAAAACTCTCAGTGAGGACCAACTATTGGACCTTCTTTCAAAGAACGGCCGCCTCATCAAACGACCTTTAGTTTTCGAAAAAAATAAGGCCACCATTGGTTTTAAAGAGGATGAGTTCAAGCAAGTCTGGCGTTAGCGCACGGGCTTTTGTCTTGCTTATTACCTCGTTATTTTGTATTAGTAAAGGCTCGTTTTCGGGCCCAGCGGCTTTCAAACGTTTTTATCAGTCAAATCCCAGCACAAGGATCGAACAATGAACCTAGCGGATATCGAAAAACACTTGGGTAAAGACGCCAAGGATCTCTTGGGTTACAAGTGCAAGGGCATCGCCAAGGATTCCCTCCATATACCAGGCAGCGACTGGGTTGACCGCATTTTTGCCTCCTCCACCGACCGCAATCAACGCGTCCTGAATAACCTCCAATGGCTCTATTCCACCGGCCGCCTAGCGGGTACCGGCTACGTTTCCATCCTTCCCGTGGACCAGGGCATTGAGCATAGCGCGGGGGCCTCGTTCGCCAAGAACCCGATCTACTTCGACGCGGAAAACATCGTGAAGCTGGCCATCGAAGGCGGCTGTAACGCGGTAGCTTCCACTCTGGGCGTTCTCGGTATGACGTCCCGCAAATACGCCCACAAGATCCCTTACATCGTGAAGCTCAACCACAACGAGCTTTTGACCTATCCCAACAAAGCCACGGAGTTCTACTTTGGCACGGCCAAACAAGCCTATGAAATGGGCGCGGCAGGCGTTGGAGCTACGGTTTATTTCGGGAGCGATACGGCCCAAAGGGAGATCGAGGAGACCACCAAGGCTTTCCGGGAAGCCCACGAGTTGGGCATGTTCACCGTTCTTTGGTGCTACATCCGTAACAAGGCCTTCAAGACCAAAGATAAGGATTTTCACCTGTCGGCCGACTTGACCGGTCAGGCCAACCACTTGGGCGTGACGATCGAAGCGGACATCATCAAACAGAAATTACCCGAGAATAACGGAGGCTTCCTGTTTTTGAACCAGGAATCCAACTACGGCAAGTTCGACAAGCGTATGTACGAGACCCTGATTCCCGACCATCCCATCGAGTACACCCGTTGGCAGGTCGCCAACTGTTACATGGGCCGGGCCGGACTGATCAACTCGGGCGGCGCATCGGGCGAGAACGACTTCGCGGAAGCCGTGAAGACCGCGGTCATCAACAAGCGGGCCGGCGGGATGGGGCTTATT
>CAYXYA010000211.1:0-4313 GCA_964469185.1 uncultured bacterium
AATAGGGTCAACAGAATATCAGGAGAGAGCTGTCCCTTGACAAATATAG
This sequence comes from uncultured bacterium, assembly GCA_964469185.1. Lineage (GTDB taxonomy): Bacteria > Oederibacteriota > Muellerivitia > Muellerivitales > Muellerivitaceae > CAYXYA01. Next base: position 50 of record CAYXYA010000211.1, read on the forward strand.
GAAGGCTAAAACACCAAAAGCGGAGGAGAGAGAAATTCGCGCTTGACAAGTTGGGCAGTTAATTGATAATGATTATCATTATCAGGTAAGGCGCTATTTAGGTCTTCTAAGACGGCTGAAAATTTTAAAGGAGCTGGAATATGTTCAAAAGAACCCGAGTGATCGTAACGGGATTGTTTTTATCGATAACGCCGGTTATGGCCGCGGCCGCTGACCGCCATTTCGCATACAACTATGAGACGGGCGTTTTGGTCTCGGGCGAGAGGGAGTTGGAAACCTATACGACCTACCGGTTCGGGAGGGACTCCTTTTATTCAGCGATGGATCAGAGCGTGGAATTCGAGACAGGTTTGGGAGGCGATGTCCAAACCTCCATTTATCTCAACTTGACCCAGGAACTCGCCGACGCTGGTTCGGGGCCTCAAATGGGCGGCGGTCCGGTCCTGGATGGTATCTCCAATGAGTGGAAGATCAAGCTGGCGGACAGCGCGGCTGACGGGTTGGGTCTGGGTTTTTATTTTGAGCCGGAATTCGAACCGGACGAATTCGACTTTGAAACCAAGTTGTTGATCGACAAGCGGATGGATGATTGGTTGTGGTGTCTGAATATCCTGGCCGCGCCCGCTTTTGATTACACCAGCACCGCCAGCTCTTTCCTGCTAAGACCCTCGATGGGTTTGGGCTGTTTTGTGACCGAGAAATTTTTCCTGGGGTTCGAGTCCATGCTCGAGAATTTTTATGACGACCAGCCCATGCGGTCGGTTTTTTCCCTGGGACCCGCCTTGCAATATTCGGGGAAGGATTGGTGGATCGCTTTGACCTATCTTCCGCAGATCGCGAATATCGGCAGCGGGTCGTTGAATTTCACGGATAGCCAGAGGAATCAGGTGAGGTTGGCGACGTCGTTCGATTTGTGAACTACGGAAACAAAAACAAATAGAAACGGCTTAAACCAAAGAGGACCTCCCCGGATTGGGCATCGAACCGTCGCTCCGCTCCCATAGGGGAAAATTCTGTACGACCAAGGAAAGGCTCCCCCGGGTTGGCGCTTCGCGCTCACAGGGGAAGTGCCCCCTGTGTACCTCATTGGAAATCATGGGGAAGAGCCAAGCTCCTCCCCATGCCCCTCCCAACCCGAGGAGCACCGCCAAAACAAAAAAGGCCATCCGCTTAAATAGCGGACGGCCTTTTCTTCTTTGATGGCTCCCCGGACCTCACACAGCTGACGAAGATGTATACAGCATAAAACCCAACAATCGCAAATCTTGCATTCCCGATTTAGCCTTCTGCATCATCGATCAGTTCGGCTTCACCGTGAAAAAACAGGGCCGTTGGGGTGGCACCATCCTTATCCCCGACTTCGTTGGGAGCCCAGCATGATTACTCAGATCAACCCCACTCTCGCCAAACTGGCAGTTCCCATCAGCCAGTTGAAAGAAGATTCGACCAACGTTCGCAAACACAGCGACCGCAATATAGCGGCCATCACTGCATCTCTCCAGGAATTTGGCCAGCAAAAGCCCGTTGTGGCGCTTACCGACGGAACCGTGATTGCCGGGAACGGTACCTTGAGGGCCGCCATCCTTCTCGGATGGGAACAAATCGCGGTCACTTATTTTGATTCTGCGGACGCGCTCAGAGCCAAAGCCTACGCAGTAGCTGATAACCGAACCGCTGAACTGGCCGAATGGGACGCCCCGGCTTTGCATGAAACCTTAAAGGAGTTGGAAATAGGCGGTTTTGCTCTTGGCAGCACCCTGCATTTCAAGACTGATGAGCTTCGTGACCTTTTATCTGATTTTGAACACGACAATCCTCTTCCACAGGCCGAAGAAGTTATTCCAGAGCCTCCCAAGAACCCCATTTCCAAGCTGCATACACTTTGGATTTTGGGCGATCATCGCCTCCTCTGTGGCGATTCCACCAAGTTGGAAGATGTGGCCCTTCTGATGGATGGGAGCAAGGCTGACTTGGTGTATACAGACCCACCCTATAACGTGAATTACGGCGAAAGCAAAAATCCACAGCATAAGATTCGGGAAATCAATAATGACAACTTGGACAGCAACGATTGGAAGGCTTTTAATCAGGGCGTTATTCAAAGCATCAAGGCTGTTTACAAGGGCGGGGACATATATCTCTGGGGCGCATCAGGACCGGAAGGCATGCGCCAGAGGCTTTGGTTGGTGGAAGCTGGGTTCCATTGGTCATCCACGATCATCTGGAAGAAGCAACAGTTGGTGTTAAGCCCCGCGAATTACCAGCGCCTCTATGAACCTTGTTTCTATGGCTGGCTCAAAAAGAGTACGTTTGTAGCCGACCGCAAGCAAACCGAGGTTTGGGAGATGGATAGGCCATTTCGCTCCGACCTTCATCCGACCATGAAGCCGGTTCCGTTGGTCCAAAGGGCCATTCGCAATTCTTGCAAACCCGAAGAAATTGTTTTGGATCTCTTTGGTGGTTCAGGAAGTACCCTAATTGCTTGTGAATTAATGCACCGCCAGTGTCGAATGATGGAACTGGACCCGGCTTATTGCGACGTGATCGTGGAGCGGTGGAAAAAACAAACGGGCCAAAAAGCCAAGCGAGTTAGTCCATGAGCGGGCGCAAAAAGCATGATTGGCCTGGATTAATCGCGGAATACGTCGCGATAAAAGCTCGTGAACCGCTTCTAACTCAGAATGAGTTCTTCAGGCGTAAAGGGATCTCGCCGCCAGCAGGGAATCGAAAAATAGGAAAAAAGATGACACTGGCTTGGGAGGAATCCCGCGAAAAAGCCTTGTCTCATGTTGTGAAGAAGTCCGGTCTCAACTTAGGCGAGGAATTGGAACGTCAATTTCGGGCTGCCAAAACGGCTTTTACCGTGGGCGCTCGATACATTCTTCCGAGGGTTAGTGAGGATGGAACCGAAATCCCAGCGCTCCTTCAACCCACCACTCTGGCCGAAGCCTTGATGCTTATGAAGACTGGCGGGGATGCTATGCGTGAGATAGCTAAGATACTTGCAGGGGATAAGCCCATCATTCCACCCACTCCTGACGAAAACAAATCCCGAGTTGTCCTATACATACCCTCGAATGGAAAAGAACGCGCGGGAACAGAAATTCAACATAACGGAGAGATTTACATCAAAAAATCCAGCTATCGCGGGATGAACCCAGACGCATAAAGACGGCCCAATTCATTCAGTTCTTTCCATATATAAGCAATCTTCCTCAATCATTAATAAATGGTCGATTCTAAGACGTATGTAGCTTAAGTTTTCCTAGAATCTTATGAGATGTTTTGACTGTTAAAAGAGGGGATTAATTATGAATGAAGACAGGTTGTTAACTGATAAAGAGGTCGCCGAATTAGCACAAGTTAGTATAAATACCGTGAAATACTGGCGGCAAATGGGGATGCTAAAGTTTGTAAAGGTTGGAAAGCATCCAAGGGTTTGGCTTTCGGAATTTAATAGAGCTTTTAAAAAGCCTGATAATAATGTCACTTCTGCCGAGCGCAGGTAAATGTTCAAATCCAAGGCATATGCAGGTTCAGTTCGGCCTCATAAAAGACGAAGGCGATCCACTCTATCTTCCGGCCTGAAAGCCTGAATGTCCGGAAAGTACGCTTTCTGGACATTCAGGCTCATTAGTTTTACGACAATTTATTGTGCAATGTTAAACGTTTCCAAATTAATTATTTTATTCGCGAAATTGTTATGAAATCATTGGGTTTTTTATACAATTATTAGGATGAAATCGCTTTTTATTAAGCATTCCTAAATAACTGTCAAAATGATGGCATTTATTTTTGTCGGATACAAAATGTGTTAAATATTTTTTAAATTAATTTTTTAATTGACGTCTTTAAAAGTTGCGCCTAAGATTTGTCTCGTTGTCAGTGTTTTTAAAATCTGACTTTACCCCTTCATCAATTTCGCAACGCCAAGCCGTTCACCCCTCACTCGGTATCAACGAATGAAGCCAATCTTAAAACCAATCTCGTTATCGCTCTCACTGATGATGTTTTTAGGTTGTGGTGTGGCTTTTGCGTCAAACACTCCCTGTGGAATCGCTTTTGTTTCTGGAAGCGCTGTAGCGTTTACTACTACCTCGCCCACGACATCGCAGGTGATCCCGCTTGTTGGCGCTCAACAAATTTTCGTCGGGCAAGATGTTGTTATTGTTGTCGCTTTATCGGCCAGCAAAAAGGGATTGAAGGTTTTGACGGTGACTGACAATGGGGGAAACGTTTATACAAATCCCGTAGTAATTACAAG
>CAYXYA010000212.1:0-4307 GCA_964469185.1 uncultured bacterium
CCCGCCGGCGGAGTGATCTCGTTCGGGCTCATTCCATCCTGTAGCGCTCCTCGGCGACGCGGTAGAGGCGCAGCCAGAAGAGCCGGTTGATCAGCACCACGGTGATGATAAGGGCCAGCGTCCCGGCGAGCAACAGATCATAGCGCCCGGAGGCGGTCGCCTCGGCGATGAAAGAGCCGATCCCGAACGTGGCGTGTGTCTCCCCCCGGAACTTCACGTACTCGGCCACGATGCTGGCGTTCCAGGTGCCGCCCGCCGAAGTGACCATTCCCGTTACCAAATAAGGAAAAATACCGGGTAGATGGACCTTCCTGAACAAGGCCCAGCCCTTCAAGCGGTACATCCGCGCGGCTTCCAGCAGGTCCGAGGGGATGGCCATGGCGCCGGCGATGACGTTGAAGAGGATGTACCACTGCGCGCCCAAGAGCATCAGGGCGATACTTCCCCAGTTCAGAGAGATCCCCATGAACTTCATGGCGAGGATGACGTAGGAAAAAAGCATGGGCGCCGGAAAAGAAGCCGCCACCTGCACGAAGGGCTGGGCGATACGGGACAGCCGCGGCGAAAGTCCGATCCAAAGTCCGACCGGGATGGTCCAAAGGGAGGAGAGTCCTACCGCGAGCAGAACGCGGCAGAGCGTGACCAGCGCTTCATGAAAGAGCGTCAGCCATTGCGACAAACCCACTTGAACGAAAAGCCGGATGATCTTCCAGGCCCCGAAAGCCATGAAGCCCACGAGGACACTAAAAGACAGGATGGAGATGATCTTGGCCCAGCGGTCGAAGGTCGCGGCGCTCATTCGGGGGGAAATTTGGGGAGGCGCCGAACTCGCGACGACCGCTTCGACCTCGGCCTTGGGCTTGGGTTTTAAAAGTTTCAGGATCAAGCGCAGGGTTTGGGAACGGTGGATCCAGTCCAGGAACCAGGACCGCATCCCCTCCTCACTGCCGCCTTCTTCCACGCGGAACTTTTGGCCCCACACGACGAGAGGCCGCCAAAGGAATTGATCCAAAAACAGGATCATCAGGATCATGGCGATGACTCCCCAAAGTCTCGCCCAGTTGTCGCCCCTGTCGCTCGCCACGCTCATATAAGAGCCTAAACCCGGAAGCCGGAAATCCTTATCGCCCAACTGGAAGGATTCGATGATGGTCAGGAAGAACCAGCCGCCCGCCATGCTCATCATGCTGTTCCAGATAAGACCCATCGCCGAAAAAGGTATCTCCAACTTGACGGCCTTCTGGAACCAGTTGAACCGGTAGACCGCCGCCGCTTCCTGCAGGTAGAGAGGGATGGAGCGGAGGGATTGATAGAAACTAAAGGTCATGTTCCAAACTTGACCCGTGAAGATGGAGATGACCGCCGCTAATTCCAATCCCACGTTGTTGTTGGGGAAGATAGCCACCATGGCCAAAACGAGCCCGGGCATGATGGTGAGGACCGGGATGCTTTGAAAAATATCGAGCAGGGGGATCAGGACTTTTTCGGCCATGCGGTCCTTAGCGGCCCAGTAACCGTAGGCGATGGTGAAGGCGAGGGAAAGGATGTAGGCCATGAGTCCGCGGCAAAGCGAGAAAAAAGCGTATTTGGGAAGGGCCAGGGGCGAAAGATCGATCTCGATGGTGGGGCGGTGGATGCCGGTCCATTCGCCAGCCACGTTCATCAAGCCGAAGACCAGGCCGATCACGCCCAAGAGAAGCGCGACGTCCACCCACCAATATTTCTGGTAGAGGATGAGAAAAGAAGTCGCCTCACCCCAGATCTTCCAGACTTTTTTCACCGGGGATAGGGGTTCGTGGGATTTTTGAGGCGGTTCCATCGGCTTCTCTTTTTTGAATAAGGATCAGTTCAAAAATCATAGGCTTCCAACTGCCCAGGGGAAAGCGAAAAGTGACTTAAAACCGAGTGTTTATTTGGTTTATCGAACAAGAGTCTCCGCGGAAAAAATGGATCGAGAAGCCCACGTTCGAAAAAATAGGAAACTTTTCAAGAACAAGGGCTGTCCTTTTTCCCCGAGTGTTCGTGTTAAAATGACCCCGCGAATAAAGAGTTAAAAACAACGATTAATCACACTTTTACGGAGGCAGTCATGGCGGCCACAGCGGAACAATTGAAACTAGCCGATTTCGGGGTGTTGGGTATCGCGGTGATGGGCGAGAACCTGGCGATGAACATCGAGGACCACGGGTTCTCGGTGGCGGTCTGTAATCTGCGCAGCGACCGCGTGACCCCTTTCATGAAAAAGAACGAAGGCAAAAAGTTCATCGGGGCCCATACCTTGGAAGATTTCGTGAAGGCTCTCAAACCTCCCCGGCGCGTGATGCTCATGGTCAAGGCCGGCGATCCGGTGGATGACGCCATCAAGCTCCTTAAGCCCCTGCTCTCCAAGGGCGATATCATCATCGACGGCGGTAATTCCTGGTTCAAGGACACGCAACGACGCGAAGCGGAACTGACGAAGGAAGGTTTTTATTTCTTCGGCGCGGGCGTTTCGGGCGGTGAGGAAGGCGCACGGTTCGGCCCCTCCATCATGCCGGGCGGCAGCGCCCAGGCTTACGGTTTCGTGAAGCCTATCTTCGAGGCCATCTCGGCCAAGACCAACTCCGGCCCTTGCGTCACCCATTGCGGCCCCGACGGCGCGGGCCACTTTGTAAAAATGGTCCACAACGGCATCGAGTACGGCGACATGCAGTTAATTGCCGAGGCTTACGACATCCTTCGCAAGGTGCTGGGCCTCAAGGCGGATGAATTAGCGAAGATCTTCACCGAATGGAACAAGGGCATCCTCGATTCGTTCCTCATCGAATTAACGTCCAAGGCTTTCACTGTGAAGGACGATGAAACGGGTAAGCCGTTGGTGGATGTGATCTTGGACAAGGCGGGACAAAAGGGAACCGGTCAATGGACAGCGCAGATCGCTTTGGAATTAGGAATTCAGATCCCCACGATCGTCGCGGCGCTTGATGGCCGCGGAATGTCGAGCATCAAGGATGAGCGCGTCGCGGCTTCCAAGCAGATCAAGGGCCCGGCCATCTCCTCGAAGGAAGACAAGCAGCAGCTTATCGACGCGGTCAGGGACGCCCTCTATGACTCCAAGGTTTGTTCCTACACCCAGGGTATGCGCCTTATCAAAGCAGCCTCGGATCTTTACAAGTGGAATGTGGACCTGAAAGAAATGGCCCGCATCTGGAAAGGCGGCTGTATCATCCGCGCTAAATTGTTGGATGAGATCATGAAGGCTTATGACCGCAATCCAAAATTGCCATCGCTCTTGTTGGATGAGGCTTTCAAAAAGCAGATCGAGGCCACCCAAGCTAATTGGCGCAAGGTGGTTTCCGTGGCTGTGACCAACGGTATCCCGACGCCGGCGATGAGCGCCAGCTTGGCTTATTTTGACGCTTACCGGACCGCGGACTTGCCGCAGAATTTGACGCAAGCCCAGCGGGATTTCTTTGGGGCCCACACTTACGAGCGGGTCGATCATCCGGAGAAGGGTTTTATGCACACGGATTGGTTGTCAAAAACGAAGTAAATGAGGAGCTGCTGAAAATTCAGCACCCCTTATTTTTTTCAGCAGCTGAATTCAGCAGGTCAAAGAGCGCGATTTTAAATGGATTTTGGGGCCAGCTGCTGAATTTTCAGCAGGCAGTCGGAAGATTTCAGCAGTTGAAAACGAAGTAATTTTAAAGAAGTTATCAGGTTTGATGTCATTCCGAGGAGCAAAGCCGATAGGCTTGGTCGCGACGTCGGAATCTCAGGTTTTTGACTGAGATTGCCACGGCCCAAATCACCCCGATTGGGGCTGGGCCTCGCAATGACGACAGAGAATTTAGGGCTGAAACCCGAAGACTTGTCGGGGCGTCTAACAAATAAGTCGCAAGATCATTGAGTGAAAAGGAGAAGGAAAATGAAACTAAAAGTCCTGGCTTTGGCTGTGGTTTTTACGGGTTTGGCTGCGATCCAAGCGTCCGCCCAATCTTTTAATGTGGGAATAGAGGGAGGCGCCAACCTCTCTTCACTACTCGGGAGCGGGGCCCCAACCGGTACGGCTAATGCTGGCAAATTGGGTATCGTAGGTGGAGGTTTTATATGCCTGAATTTCGGACCTAATTTCGGGATCCATCCTGAAATTCTTTATGAACAGAAGGGAAGCCAGGTTTCAGGAACGACCACCACTACCGAACTGGACTATGTCGAGATCCCGGTTTTGCTAAAATTCGGATTAGGAATGCCTGGAGTGAGCCCCGCTATCTTGTTGGGCCCTTCCTTTAACTTCAATTTGCTGGCCCAGGTGGCCGGCGGAACGA
>CAYXYA010000213.1:0-4306 GCA_964469185.1 uncultured bacterium
CCGTGGGCCAGATTGAGACGGGCGACGGTCATCCCATTGAGCATTAACCGGCGGAGTATCTTTTCCGAACGGCAGGCAGGGCCGACGGTACAGACGATCTGGGTCTTTGGAAGTTTACTTTTTTTCACGATTTCCTCATGAACTTAGATTTCACTTGCGCGGAACAGCATAGCCGAGCCGCCGGAGCACGTCCTCATCTTTACGCCAATTTTTCAGGACTTTCACCCAAAGCTCAAGAAAAACTTTCTGATCCAAAAGCTTTTCGATCTCCACTCGAGAAGCGCTTCCAATGGCTTTGAGCTGCTGTCCTCCCGCGCCGATGACGATCCCCTTCTGGCTGTCTTTCTCCACGAAGATCGTGGCCTTGATGACCACGGGTTCGGGCGGCTCTTTTTCCTCATAGCCGTCAATGAGCACGGCAACACCGTAAGGGATCTCTTCCTTCAATTGCAGGAAGCATTGCTCGCGGATCATCTCGGCGGACATCTCGCGCATGGTCTTGTTGGTCAGTTCTTCCTCGGGGAAAAGAGGTTCCTGGTGAGGTAATATTTTTTTCAATTCATCGATGATCTCCGGAACGCCCCGTCCCGAGATGGCGGCCATCTTGAAAATGGACCACGACGGCCACTCGGCCTTGATCTTGTCTTCCAGGACCTTGAGTTTGTCCTCGAGAACGCCGTCGATCTTGTTGAGGACCACCCAAACGGGCTTTTTGAATTTTCGAAGCCACTCGGCGACCAGATATTCCTCTTCAGTCAAACCTTCCCGGACATCGACGAGAAAAAGCGCGGCGTCCGCTCCATCTAACACATCCTCAACCTCGTGGAGCATGTAATGAGAAAGCTTGTTCTTGGGCTGGTGAATGCCGGGCGTGTCATAGAACACGATCTGGGCCTCGTCATCCTGATAGATGCCGGCCATGGAACCGCGGGTGGTCTGGGGACGAGGGGAGACGATGGCGACCTTTTGGCCGAGCGCGGAATTGAGGAACGTGGACTTACCCACGTTGGGTCTGCCCAACACCGCCACCGCGCCGCAGATGAAGTCGGGATTTGCCATCAAGCGGCTTCGACTTTACGGGTGATATCGAACAAGCCGTCCGGGTTCACGCTGAATTTAGCGATCATTTCCTTGGGATAATCCAACACGCATGTCTTTTTGGTGTCGAGGCCGTCCGAACCTACGGAGAACTTCACCCCCGCGGACACCGCTTTTTTCATGAGACGGTTATAGGGTGTCTTCCAGCGGTTAGATATCTCCATCGCCACACCATGTTTGATGAGCAGGACACAAAAATCATCCTCCCACCACTCGGGGAAAACATCCTCAGGTTTTCCCAGAGCCAAAGGCGGCAACATCGTCGGGTGGCCAAGGATGTCGTACTTCTGAAGGGAGTATTCCCTTTCCAAAAGGGCCAAGTGGGTCTTGAAGAAGTGGTCCACGCTTTTGATCTGGGCCAAGGGGTTATAGGCCGGCATCTCGCCCCGCGACCAGCTGATGAGATGACCGAAACTCAACCGGACTCCATCGATTTCCATCCCATGCACGCTGCCGATCATGTAATCGAATTTCGCGCGGGTCTCGGGCGCTACCAAGAAACTGCGGCCCAGGTCCATTTCCAAACCCCGGGCTACCGGATACTGGGAAAGAAAATCGGCATAAGCCAAGAGACGGTCGTTGGAATTGAGATACTCTCCCAGGCCCGCGTGGTCGGATAATCCCACACGAACCCCCTCTTCTTTCGCGCGCTCGATGACCTGCTCGATGGATTGGCGCCCGTCGCTCCATTCGGCTGTGTGATTGTGGCAGTCTAGATATTTCATTTATTCTCGGTCTTCACTTCAGGCACGGGCGGCTGTTCGGTCTTCGTTTCAGCTTGCTGCGCGGATTTGGGATCAACCGCCTTGGATGTTTCCTCGGGCGCGTTGGGTAATTTGATCTTTTTCTTCCGCCGTTTGCGGGGCGCGGGCACCTCAACGACCGCCTCTGCTTCCAGCGGGAACTCCCGTTTGACGACCTTGATCTTAACGACCTTCTTGTCGCTCGCTTCCAAGATAGTAAAGACCGCTTCCACATCCTCGATAACGCGGTTCTTTTTGGGAACACGGCCCGTCTTTTCGGTCACATAGCCGCCCAGGCTGGAAACATCGCCCTTGGGCGCCAAATGGATGCCTAAAATATCATTCACTTCGTCGAGCGAGACGCTCGCTTCCGCCACCCAGGACCCATCATCCTGTTTTTGGATCAGCTTTTCCTCGACGTCGTACTCATCCCGGATCTCGCCGACGATCTCCTCCACGAGGTCTTCCAGCGTCACCACTCCAGCCGTGCCGCCGAACTCATCCACCACGACCGCCATATGGATATTGCCCCGCTGGAACTCACGTAAAAGCCGGTCGACCCGCATGGTTTCCGGCGCGAAATAAGGTTTGTGGAGAAGGTCCTTCACCACGATGAGGCTCTTGTTCTTCCAAATGGAAAGCAGGTCGCGGGTGTTGATGATGCCTACGATGTTGTCCACCGTGCCTTTGTAGACCGGCATGCGCGAGTAGCCGTTCTGGATGATGATGTCGACCAGCCGGTCGAGGTCCGTGTCGATGTCCACGCAGACCATGTCCGTCCGGGGGATCATGACGGCGTTCACCTTCTTATCCGTGAACTTGAAGATGGAGTCGATCATGTTCTTCTCATTCTCCTGGATCGTTCCCTCCGCCTGGCCCATCTCCATCATTTGTTTGATGTCCTCTTCCGTCACCTGGGAAACCATCGCGGGTCCCAGCTTGCCGAGGAACTTGGTGAAGACAATGACCAAAGCCCAGGTAAAAGGCGTCATGAGTTTGTCGAAAACAAATATGGGAACGATCAGCCAGGGGGTCATTTTGTTGGTGGTACTGCGGGCCACCACCTTGGGAAGCGCCTCGCAAAAAACGATCAGGATGATGCCGATCAAAACGGAAGCGACCGCGCTGGTCACCGGCAGACTCCAGTGGTTCACCCCGCCCATATGGATGGACATATAGGCCACCAGCGTCGTGGCGAAAATATTGACGGCGTTCGTCCCGATGAGGATCGAGGTCAGGATGCTGTTAGGGTGGTCCATCCATTCTTTGAAGGCCGCGCCCTGCAAGCCGCCTTCTTCAGCTTTCCGGGGAAGTAGATGACGAGGGAACGAGAGGAGGCAGGTCTCTACCGCCGAAAAGAAAACGGAAGTCTGCAGAAGGACCGCCAAGATGATGAGTCGTAATAGAAGGTATTCGTCCATAAGCCTAAGCCTCGAATTTCTCTAAAAGACGGTTTTGCAGGCCGAACATCTTTTTTTCTTGCGCCAAAGTGGCGTGGTCATGACCCAAAAGATGAAGTATCCCGTGGATCAATAAAAGCCCCAATTCACTTTTGAAATCTTTACCCGCCTCGGCGGATTGTCGTTTCGTTTGCGGCACGCTGATGACCACATCGCCCACGACCAACATACCCTTGTGACCGCGCGGGAACTTTTTTCCCACCAAGAGCGGGAATGAAAGCACGTCGGTCGTTTTATTTTTCTTACGGTATACCCGATTGATTTTTTTCACCTCCGCGTCGCCGGTCAACACAATGGAAAGCTCAGCGTTCTTGGCAAAAGCCGCGCCTTTGACTCTTTTTAGGACGAGCGAGGATAAACGCCGGAGCCAGGCGGAAGTAACGGGGCGGGGTTTGACCGAGCAGCGGACGAGCAGTTTCATCGATCGGATTTCCCTTTTTTCTCATCATCGTGTTCATGATAGGCCTCGAGGATGTGCTGGACCATCCGGTGGCGGACCACATCCCGCGGGCTGAAAAGCACGAACGCGATCTCCTTCACCTTGGAAAGGATGCGTTGGACCTCGATCAACCCCGAGTTTTTGCCCAACGGCAGATCGATCTGGGTGACGTCCCCTGTCACGACCATCTTGGAACCCGTGCCCATGCGGGTGAGGAACATCTTCATCTGTTCAGGGCTGGTGTTCTGAGCCTCGTCGAGGATGATGAACGCGTTCGAAAGGGTTCGCCCGCGCATATATGCCAGCGGGGCCACTTCGACCGTTCTTTGCTGGAAAAGCTTTTGGAGTTTTTCATATTCGACCATGTCATAGAGCGCGTCATAGAGGGGACGCAGGTAAGGGTCCACCTTTTCCTGCAGGTCGCCCGGCAGGAACCCGAGCTTCTCGCCGGCCTCGACCGCCGGGCGGGTCAACACCAACCGCTCCACTTCCCCGTTGCGAAGGGCTGAGATCGCCATAGCCATGGCCAAATAGGTCTTGCCCGTACCCGCCGGCCCGACACCGAA
>CAYXYA010000214.1:0-4304 GCA_964469185.1 uncultured bacterium
TTGTCCAGTCTTTGGGCATCGACATGGATCTCGGGATCTTTCGAGCCCTTGAACTTCAACGCGTTCCCGATCAGATTTTGGAACAACTGGGTCAACTGGATCCGGTCGAATTTCACTTCGGGGAGAGTTCCCTGCGTAATGACCACCCCGCTTTCCTTGATGGCCGCCTGTAAATTCGCCAAGGCGTGTTTTAGCGCTTCGCCGGAGCTGATCGGTTCCGTTCCCATCCCTTGCGAACTGATCCGCGAATAGGAGAGCAGATCCTCGATCATGCTGTGCATGCGTTGTGTGCCAGTGACGGCTTGTTGGATATATTCGTCCGCCTGGGCATCCAGCTTACCTTTGTACTTCTGCTGCAACAACTGCACGAATCCGTTCACCATTCGAAGCGGCTCTTGAAGATCATGGGACGCCACATTCGCGAACTGCTCCAAATCCTTGTTCGACCGGGCCAGGTCCGCCGATGATTTTTTAAGTTTTTCATTCGACGACTGGATACTGGGAAGCTCGAGGGCTTTGGGAATGAGGGGCAGCAATAACGCCGCCGTAGTGATGGAAATAAGGCTTGTCGCCAGCTTGATCATCCCCTCGAACCGGTAGGCGGGGACCCAGACGGTCCAGATCGACATCAAATGGGTGGTGCCGCATCCGAAGATAAAAGCCCCGAACATGACGAACATCCAGGTGAAAGGAACATCCCTCCGTTTTTGGACGAAATAGATCAACATGAGGGGAATGGAATAATAAGCCAGGACGATGATCGCGTCGGAAACGACGTGGAGCCAGACGATGGAGGGCTACCATAGATAACAATGGCCGTGAGGCATGAAATCGTTCGAAACAAAAAGCTTTTGGAAGAATTCAAGCATGACTTTCCCTTTCCAAATCGTCGATTTCAATTATTTTAACCACATTTAAATAATTGAAGCATCTAAGATTTCCAACCTAACCCACCACTCACCTAAACTAATATTCCGCCTCGAGAAACTTCCGCCAGAACCCATTACCTATTTGTCACATGGGATCCCAAAATGCCGTTAAAAACACCGGACAAACGCCGATTTTACAATTGTTTTCTCTCTGGAATTGGCACCGATATTGCTCTCTAATGAACCCATGAATTTCCAACAATACGAAACGAACGGCTTCTACGACGAGGTCTTCGAGGCCCCCGGCGTACCCCGCCCTTCGGCCGCGCCCCTCATCGACAAGCTCAAGGCGATGGCACCCGGCGACCTCTTGCGCCAGCAAAAGGTGGCCGAGGCCGAACTGCTCCAGATGGGTATCACCTTCACGGTGTACGGCGCCCACGAGGGAACCGAGAAGATCTTCCCCTTCGACGTCATCCCCCGCATCGTGGACGCGAAAGAATGGCAGAAGATCGAGACGGGCCTGGTTCAGCGCATCCAGGCCTTGAACCTTTTCATCGACGACATCTATCACGACCAGAAGATCCTCAAGGACAAGATCATCCCCGAGGACATGATCAAGACCTGTGTGGGTTACCGTTCCCAGTGCAAGGGCCTCAATGTTCCCAAAGGGATTTGGATCCATATCACCGGCACCGACCTGGTGCGCGACAACGACGGACAATTTTATGTGTTAGAGGACAATCTGCGCTGTCCCTCCGGCGTTTCTTACGTTTTGGAAAACCGAGACGTGCTGAAACGCACCTTGCCGAAAGTATTTCAAAACATGGGCGTCCGACCCGTGGACGATTACCCTCACCGTCTCCTCAACATGCTTCAAAACCTGGCGCCCGAAGGCGTCACCAATCCTCGTATCGTGGTACTGACCCCCGGCGCTTATAACTCCGCTTACTTCGAGCACGCTTTTCTCGCCCAACAGATCGGCGCGGAGCTAGTAGAGGGCCGCGACTTGGCGGTCGTTGACGGTTACGTGGTGATGCGCACGACCAAGGGATTCGAACGGGTCGATGTGATCTACCGACGCATTGATGACGATTTTTTGGATCCCACCGTTTTTCGGGCCGATTCCCAGTTAGGCGTGGCGGGACTGATGGATGTTTACCGCGCGGGACGGGTCGGCATGGCGAACGCTCCCGGAACCGGCGTGGCCGATGACAAAGCGATCTATACTTATGTTCCCGCCATCATTAAATACTACTTAAAGGAAGAAGCCATTCTGCCCAACGTTCCCACTTATGTTTGTTGGGACCCGGCGCAGCGCCAGCATGTCCTCGCGAACCTAGACAAACTCGTGGTCAAGGCCGTGAACCAATCGGGAGGCTACGGCATGTTGGTAGGTCCCCACTCGACGAAAGTGGAACAGGACAAATTCGTGGAGCTCATCAACGCCAACCCGCGCGACTATATCGCCCAACCGACCCTTTCTTTATCCCGTGTGCCCATCATCGTGGACGACCACTTCGAGGGAAGACACGTGGACCTTCGCCCTTATGTTCTCTACGGCAAAAGTATCTACGTCATGCCCGGCGGACTGACCCGGGTGGCTTTGAAAAAAGGTTCTTTGGTCGTGAATTCCTCGCAGGGCGGCGGAAGCAAAGACACCTGGGTGCTGGGCGAAAGAAAAGCATAAGACTATTTAGCTCTGATAAACGCAGATGAACGCTGATGTATATAGAATGTTTAGGATTCATCTGCGTTCATCCGTGTTCATCAAAGTTCCAAAGGATTTGTGTCCATGTTAAGTCGTTTGGCTGATTCTTTTTACTGGATGAGCCGCTACATCGAGCGGGCCGATAATGTCGCGCGTTTCATCGACGTGAACGTCAACCTCATGCTTGATTCCCCTCTGGCAGAGGACAATGAACAGTGGTATCCCCTGGTCACCACCAGCGGCGACGAAGAGGATTTCAAGACCCGCTACAACAATCAGGCCACGCGCGAGAACGTCATCAATTTCCTCTTCGCCGACAAAAAAAATCCCAACTCGGTCTATTCCTGCCTGCAGCAGGCCCGGGAAAACGCCCGCACCATGCGCGAATCCATCTCTAACGAGATGTGGGAGCAGATCAATACCTTCTACCTGATGGTCCAGAACCAGATCCACAAACAACTGGACGCCGATCACCTCTATTCCCTTTGCCGCCAGATCCGCCAGGCCAGCCACTTGTTCGTGGGTGTCACCGACCAGACCATGTCGCACGGCGAGGCCTGGAACTTTATCCGCCTGGGCCGGATGGTCGAGCGGGCCGACAAGACCGCCCGTATCCTGGACGTGAAATATTTCATGCTCTTGCCGAAGGTCGAGGACGTGGGAACGCCTTACGACGCCGTGCTTTGGACCGCGCTCTTGAAATCCGCCAGCGCCGGCGAGATGTACCGCAAAAAATACAGTCATATCCAACCCGACAAGGTCGCCGAGTTCCTCATGCTGGATCGTGAATTCCCCCGCTCCATGCGCTTTTGCCTCATCCGCGCGGAGGAGTCCCTTCATTTTGTGACGGGCACCGCGATGGGAACTTACGCCAACCCGGCCGAGCAACAACTGGGACGTCTGAGGTCTGAATTGGACTATGCTAATATCCGTGAGATCATCAAATCCGGACTGCATGAGTACCTCGACAGCTTCGAGGGTAAATTGAATTCAGCGGGGAACGCTCTTTTCGCCACGCTCCTGGCGATGGCGCCCGTACCCGGATTCCCCGTTAAAAGGATCGACCAATGACATTTTGCCTCGCGATGAAAGTTAAGGAAGGGCTCGTCGCCCTCGCCGACACCCGCATCACCAGCGGGACCGAACCGATCACCGGCAAGAAAGTCTCCATCCACCAGAATGGCAATCACTCGCTGTTCCTGATGACCTCAGGCCTGCGCTCCGCCCGCGACAAGGCTCTCACTTACTTCAATGAGGATTTGGACAAGAACCACGGCGAGTACGACAAACTCTACAAAGCGGTGAACGCTTTCGCCACCCAGATCCGTCAGGTCGCGAAAGAAGATAAGGAGTTATTGGAAGCCAGCGGCTACCAGTTCAATCTCATGTCCATCATCGGCGGGCAATTAGCCAAGGATAACGAACACAAGCTTTACCTCGTCTATCCCCAAGGCAACTGGGTGGAAGTCACCGAAAGCACTCCCTATTACGCTATCGGGGAATCCAGCTACGGGAAACCCCTTATCGACCGTGCGCTTCATTACGATTGCTCGATGGAACTAGCGATGAAGATGGGTTATCTGGCTTTCGAGGCCACCCGCACCAGCGCCACCGACGTGGACTTTCCGATCGATATGATCCTTTACCGCAAGGACACCTTTCACATGACTGAAACCCGTTATGAACGCGAGGATCTGTCGGCCGTGACCGATTGGTGGAAAAGC
>CAYXYA010000215.1:0-3211 GCA_964469185.1 uncultured bacterium
AAGTTTTTCGCCAAACCGAAACCGATCCCTCGGGTCGCGCCCGTGATCAAGATTGAGGACATATCACTTTCCTTGGAAAAAATTAAGGGTATTCATGGACTGCCTGAAAAAATGAGAGGATATAAAACAGTCAATCCGCTGAGGGCATCATGCCGGCGATCATGGTCATCGCAGCCAGAGCGAAGAACAACAGGATCACGATCATCACCAGGATCGGGAAGACCACCCAAACCAGGAAGCTGATGAAAAGACAGTTCCGGCCGACCTTGCGGACATCCCGGGAGTCTTGATCGTACAAAAAGAGGCCGATGAGGATCCCCGCGAGGGGCACGAAAAGCGACAGTCCATACCAACCCCACCGATAGGACGTGACGATATTTCGGTTCCCATCCTGAGTTTCAGCGGCGATCGGTCGCGAGGCGCGAGAAGGTTTTGCTTTTTTCATTTAAATACCTTGAACATCAGAGTAAAAATAATGACCATCACCGCCAGCAGGGAAAAAGGGAATCCAACGTAAACCGCCGACTGCCAACGGGAATAGCCCAGGACTTTTTGAAAACCAAAAAACTGAAAAACAAAAATGACCAGGGTCAAGATCCCGCCCAGCCCAAAGCCTAAACCCAAAGCCACCAAACCGCCTACTGAATAAGCGACGATGGGACGGGTTTTTTCTGTAGGAAGCGTCTCTCCCAGCAGGACCCCGCAAAGTTTGATAAAAAAAGACCATAAATAGACCCAAAGAAGGACCGCGAAGGGTAGCCCCGCCAGCATGACGCCGGTGACCAATACCACGATCCAGATCGTCCCACCCGAAAGCGCCTCGGACAGACCGATCTCCAGAGCCACCAGCAAACTGGTCAAAATGGCGAATCGAATGCCGCCTTTTTCATCCGGCTTGTTGAAAGTTTGCTCAAAAAATTCCGGACAACGGAACCACAAAAATTTCAATTGCGAAAGGTATTCGGTCACCATAAGGGCTAGAGTTTAACACATCCCTTTCATCAAGGGACAGCTCTCCGGGGTCATCCTTAGATACTCCATTGCATCCAACTTCAGGGTTCGATTGGTTTCTCTTATAGCACGCGTACCGAGCTGCCACCTGGCCGTGGTCTGACCACGGCCAGGTACACGGCCCTCCCCCGGGCAAAGCCCGGGGCCTGGGCAGCCGGCGAATTTATTCATCAAAACTTCGGGAAAAGGACAATAAAAAACCCCAGGAAAGGAATCTCTCCTGGGGCCACGGTTAGTCAAAACTGAACAAAAAAACTGTGAAACCATGATAAACGCTGATACAAAATCCTAAAATCTTTTACTTATTCACATCTGCGTTTATCCGCGTTCATCCCTGTTGCAAAGTCTTTGGTTATTTAGTCTTCCAACCGCTCTAAAGCCTCTTCCCAAACCTCATCCATGGATACAGCCTCGCCTTCATTGATCACTTCGACAAGGTGCTTGCGGAGCTTCGGCGCCAGGGAGATTTCCAGCTCATTCTCCTCAAGGACCTCTTTAATGTCATCGAGGGTCAAATGCTCCATGATCTCTTCGGCTTCGCTTTGGAAAACCTTTCGGCGTTCCATCTCCTCGACAGAAACGACGGCTTTTTCTTCATCATCCTCGTCGTCATCATCATCGTCATCATCGTCTTCCTCTTCTTCAGCCTCGTCCAAACTGATAGCGTCGTCTTCATCATCGTCATCATCGTCGTCGTCTTTAGCGGCGCGCCCCTTGGCGGCAGGCTCGTCGTCTTCCATGTCCTCATCTTCTTCGTGACGGCTTTTGCGGGGCAAGGCTTTCCTCCTGGGGAAAAAGTTATACATAATTACCGCCACTCGATTTATCTGTCAAGGGGCTCACCCAAGATTAACCTACGCACGAATGATGCCAGATGCCGAACTTAAAAATTGGATCAAGATAGCGAACCTCGATTGGCAACCAAACATTTCCAAGGTAAAGTCCTGTCATCTCGGAGGCCTTATGGATCACTTAAAACGCTTGGAAAAACTAATGGCCCGGTTACGCTCCAAAAGGGGCTGTCCTTGGGATAAGCGCCAAACCCACAAGAGCCTCAAATCCTATCTCTTAGAAGAAGCTCACGAAGTTTTGGAGGCCATCGATAGCGGCAACTCCAGCCATTTGCGGGAAGAACTGGGCGACCTTCTGCTTCAGGTCGTTTTCCACGCCCAACTTGCGCGCGAAAAGAGGCGATTCGACCTTCAGGCCGTGGCCAAAACCATCGGCGACAAGCTGGTCCGTCGACACCCACACGTTTTCGGGAGATCCAGCCGAAAAATGGACAGCATCCTGAAACGCTGGGAAGAATTGAAGCGGGAGGAGAAACCCGAGCGGAAGTCCGCTCTGGAAGGCCTTCCCCGCTCTCTACCCTCGCTTTTGCGCGCTCAACGGATGCAGGACAAGGTCGCCCGCCACGAATTATTTCCCGCTTCGATCCCACAGGTTCAAAAGTTGATCGACGGCGAGTGGAAAGAGCTTCGGCAGGCGCAACAAAAGAAGAGCAAGCGAAAAACGGAAGAACATTTGGGGGAGTTGATATTTCGGCTGACCTGGCTGGCCCACTTGGAAAAGCTGAACGCGGAGATGGCGTTAGGGCGTACTAATCGAGAGTTTGAGAGTCAGTTCAAAAAATGGGAAAAACGGACTCAACCGCGCAAAAATAAGAAACGCCCCAACTAAAAGCTCAAGCTTTGAACTGATAGACCGTCTTATCCGGCAAAGCCAGCGCGGTCAGACTGCCGCCGTAAACACAACCCGTATCAAGGTTTATCCGGTCGCGGCTCAGATCGACACTTTCCACCGGCGTGTGGCCATGAATGACCAACTTGGGTGTGGGCCGGGTGTCCTGTAAAAATTTCCTGCGGATCCAAAGCAGATCATCCGGCTCCTGGTCTTTCAAGGATCTGTCCATGTTGATCCCCGCGTGGCAGAAAAAATAATCGGGCGTTTCATAACTCAGAGGGAGAGCGTTCAAAAATTCCACGTGGGTATGAGGGATATAGGACTGAAGAAGGACATGGGCTCCTTCGCCCCTGACTTCATCGAGTTTTTCTTTCGGGACATAGGACTGAAGGGTCTGCAGGCCCCCATTGAGGAGCCAATTGGAGGCAGCAAGAGAATTCGGGGTACCGAGCCATTCCAGAAGCATTTGTTCGTGATTGCCCCTCAAAAAATGCCAATTGGGTTTTTGGTTGGCGAT
>CAYXYA010000215.1:3221-4285 GCA_964469185.1 uncultured bacterium
ATGAGATCCAAAACGCCTTTACTATTGGGCCCACGGTCGATGTAATCTCCCAAGAAAACCACTTCATCCTCGGGCTTCAAAGGCAACTTCTCGATCAAACCCTGAAGTGCCTTTAAACAGCCGTGAACATCCCCGATCGCGTAGATCAACTGTTACCTCGTTTCGATTCCAACCCGGCTTCTCTGCGGCCTTATTTACCGAATAAACCTTTCAACTGGCCGCCCAAGTCCTTGGCTTTTTCCTGAAGGGCCTTTTCTATCTCTTTTTTCAACTTATTGGTCAAATTAGTGATCATTCGGCTCGGATCCAAACAGTCCAATCCCGGAGTCTTTTTCACGGAACCCGTAAAACGAAAATCGACCGGGACGATCCCTTTATCGTCCGCGACAAGATTTAGATCGAACTTATCCCGGTATTGGGCTGGGATCTGGCCTTTCACCGCCGCCGAATCCAAGTATTCCTTTTTGATATCGCAGCGGACTTTCATATCCGGCGCGTAAACCATATCCACTGAGTTGATAGCGCCAACGATGCGGATCGTCCCGACTTTATCCGTGGTGTTCGTTGTATAGGAGATCACGTTGTTCTTCAATCCCAAGCCGCCGTCGATCTTCTCGAACTTGATCTCATCACTCTTATCCTTGAAGAAAGAGTTGATCGCGCTAATAGCGGCATAGCCTTTAACTTTAGCCGCCACGATATTGTAAGTTCCCGAACCCGTCTGGCTCGCCATCATCGAATCGCCCGAAAACCCCTTGCCCGAACCAGAGTAAACCATGTTCATCGTGCCGTAGAGTTTGTCCTTATAGTCCTTTTGATTCTTCTCGACATACACTTCAATACTGCGGTTAACGGCCTTCTGAGCGTTCACATTCTTAAGATTGAATGAGTAGGTGTAACCAACCACCTTACCAAAGGTCATCGAGAGGGCCGCCGTACCCGTGCCGTCAAAGCCGCCAAAAGTAGCGGACGGGACCTTGACCGTCGATTCAGTAATATTGATCGTGGTGTTCAGGTCGTCGAGATAAGGCTCATTGGGAAGGGCGATGCTTACTCCCTTCAAA
>CAYXYA010000216.1:0-1265 GCA_964469185.1 uncultured bacterium
AAGACCGACAACGCCCCTCACCGCCGCGGATGGGCCGCTTTCATCCACCGCCACCACAAAGTCCCGGATCTTCTCGACGATCTGGGAAAAGGGCCTGGGCAGCATGACACCCTTGGCCGAGTAGTGATTGATCAAGTTCAGAATGGACCGTGTATCGGATGGACGGGCGCGGCGATAAGTGAGTGTTGTCATAACGATCCCTATAATAAAAAAGCCGGCTCCCCAAACCAAGGGAAACCGGCTTTTTTTATGAAAAAACTATTATTGAGAAACGAGAACCACACTGCCTCCGACCAGGACGCCCACCGTGGTGGCCAAGTCAAATCCGCCGAAAGCCTGCAGTTGTACATTGCCGGTCACCGTGCGGAGACCTCCGACTAAAGGCGTGCTGCCGCTGGCAAGACCGTTCACATTCAACTCCGCGATTCCGGTCCATTCTGAGCTGAAGGGATAAGCCGCACCCAGGTTCAATTGAAGGTAAGACGGCGGGGTCACCGTGAAAGGACCGATCGTGATGCTGCCAGGGATAGCGATCCCCAACTGGCCGTTCAGCTGTAAACCGCTGTTCAGCGTGTAGGTCGCTACGCCATAAGGCAGAAAGCTGAAAGAGCTGTAGGCCGAATTGCTCAAGGGACCGACCATGCCGTCGCAGCCGACCGCTAGATCAAGATTCTCCGCTTTGGTGCTGAAGTGGTACTTAGCGCCGAACACCAAGTTGCTAAGACCGCTCACACCGGACACGCTGTAAAAAGTAGAACTCGCGTGGATCTGGAAATTATTAGCTATGCCGTAAGAAGCTCCGAACGGGATCGAAACCATGCTTCCCGCGGAATCAAACGTAAAGCTGCCGGCAGCCATGACCTGTTTTTGATCCGGCACCGCGGCGGTATCCCCGTAGAAATAGCCGGGGCGGCCGTTCACATTGGCTCCCGCGATAAGACTGGCATGCGGACCGGACTTTTTCTCCGCTTTCTTTTCAGCTTTCTTCTCTTCTTTTTTCTCAGCTTTTTGCTCGGTCTTTTTCTTTTCAGACTTTTTCTTTTTTGAGTCTTTCTTCGTCTCGGCGTTCGCCGTTCCGAGAGTCAACCCCAAAGCCAAAATCAAAACCAAACCGCTCTGCATCCAGCGATTCAAAGTCTTCATAAAAATTTTTCTCCTGGTTATTAAATTGAACTGCTAACCGAAGCCACGACCCGTCAGGTAGGCCGCATTCTAGCATACAATTCCTTCGCGTGAACCCTCGAAACATCAGAAACCGGCTCCCC
>CAYXYA010000216.1:1275-4276 GCA_964469185.1 uncultured bacterium
ATTTTAGCCAGCTCCTCGATACGTTCCCCCTCGGTCAAAGGTTTTACCCGAATAGCGGTATTTCCGTGGGAAATTTCCTTGGCGACCCGGAAATGATAGTTCCCCAGGCCTGCGATGGGCGCCAGATGGGAGATGCACAAGATCTGCTTGTGCCGCGACAACCGGCCGAGTAATTGAGCGACCGCCGAGGCCGTGCGGGCTCCCACACCGGTATCGATCTCGTCAAAGATCAGTGTTCCGACCTCATCGCTACCGGCAAGAACCGTCTTCAAGGCCAGCATCACCCGCGAGGCTTCCCCTCCCGAGGCCACCTTGGCCAGCGGCCGTAAGGGTTCACCTGGGTTCGCCGAAAAAAGGAATTCCACCTTGTCCCAACCCAACGACGACAACTGTACCGGCTTGCCTTTTTCCATTACCGGGCTCGAAGCGTCCTCGATTGGAGTTACTTGGATCCCCATCTGAGCGTGGGTCAAGCCCAACTCCTTCAACACTTCCTTCACTTGCGCCGCTAATTCGCCCCCGGTCTTCAGGCGCTTCGCGCTTAACGTCGCCGCGGCGGAGCGGTATTTTTCAGCGGCCTTCTCGATCTCACCTGAAAGGACCCTCAACCTTTCCTCGCGGCCTAAAAGTGCCGACAATTCCACGCGGCCTTTTTCCAGATAGGTCAGAATGTCCGCGACAGAATCGCCGTATTTCTTTTTCATCTGGTTCAAGTGATCGATACGATCGGCCAGTTCCTGATATTCTTGGTCGCTGAAAGAATAACTTTCCAATCGCTTGGCGACATCAAAGGATAATTGGTTAAGACCCTCTTGAAGCGCGTCGGCCTCAGCGGCGATCTTTTCCATTCCGGGGTCCAGCTTGGCGGCATCCTGAAGGCGGCCGACCACGGAGCCGAAAAGACCGGTGACGCCCTTTCCGCCTTCCTCATCCAGAAGACGCTGGGCCTCGCTGACTTGTTTGCTGATCTTCTCCCCATGCTTCATCAATTGGTAGCGGCCGGTCAATTCCGACTCGTTCAAGGACTCCAACCCCGCTTCTTCGATCTCCTGGACTTGGAATTGAAGCAGGTCGGTCCTACGGGCCACCTCGCGCGAATCGCCGCCCAACCGGGATCGTTCCAACAACAACTCGGAAAGGACCTGATGCGACTGGCCGACTTTGTCCAATGCGGACTGCAAACGGCCGAACACGTCGGTCAATTGCCGGTGGCGCCCCACGTTGAATATAGCCTGGTGTTCATGCTGGCCGTGGATGTCGATCAACCATTCGCCAACCTCCGCGATCATCGCCGCCGTGGCCATCGAACCATTCGCGAAACTGCGCGTCTTGCCCGATGTTTTCGTGAACTCCCGTTTGATGAGGATTTCGCCTTGGGGAGTCTCTATCCCCCACTCGGCTAATTTTCGAGCCGCCAGGCTGTCAGTCGGAACGTGGAACAGGGCCTCAACCACAGCCTTTTCCTCTCCAGCCCGAAGCATGTCACCGTTGATGCGGTCGCCCAGGAGAAAGTAGAGGGCATCCACGATCAGGGATTTTCCCGCGCCCGTCTCGCCGGTCAGGACGTTAAAACCGGGACCGAATTCCATCGTAATCGAATCCACGATGGCGAAATTTTTGATGGAAAGTTGTCGAAGCATGAATGCATTATCTTTTGGACGCGCGGATTTATCAATGAAAGATGTAGCTCTTATTTTTTAAAAGACGTGACAGGTTCCGAAGTCGATCCTTCCTGTTTCAGCGTTGAATCCGCCCGAATGGGTATCGTGAAATAAAAAGTCGATCCTTTTCCCTCTTCCGACTTGACCCAAATTCGCCCGCCTAGATGTTCTACGGTTTTCTTACAGATCGCCAACCCAATGCCGCTTCCGGCGTATTCATCGCGGCCATGCAGCCGCTGGAAAATAACGAAGATCTTCTCGTAGAATTGCGGAGCGATCCCAATACCGTTATCCCGCACATAAAAACGCCATTCATTTTCTTGCCGTTCCGCTCCTACATGGATCTTAGGCGTTTCCCTACCTCGATACTTGATCCCATTGCCGATCAGGTTCTGGAACAACCTCTCCATCTCCAACTGATCCGCCCGCACGACCGGCAGATCGTCCCTCGTCACTTCCGCCCCACAATTCGCGATGGAAACCTGAAGATTGGCGAGCGCCCGGTCAAAGACAGCCCCGCTGTCCACTTGCCCCAATGCCCGCACCTTGCCGACTCGCGAATATTCTAAAAGTCCTTGGATCAAAACCTGCATCCGGGCCGCGCCATCCACCGCAAAATCGATGAAAATATTGGCGTCCTTGTCCAGGTTGGGACCATATCGCGACTTCAACAAATTGCAATAACCTAGGACCATCCTCAGGGGCTCCTGCAGGTCATGGGAGGCAGCGAAAGCGAATTGTTCTAGATCGGAGTTTGACCGCCGCAATTCCTCGGTCCTCGCTTCCAATCGCTTTTTGATCACATGCATGTCCTCCACGAGACTCCGCATGATCTTGTCATTCCGCGCTAATACAGTATTACTTTGGGCGAGCGATTCCGTTTTTTCCGCCAATAACCGCGCGTCGCGTTGGGCCACCTGATTAGAACGCGCCAGGCTCTCGATCATTAAATTGAAAGATTCGGCCAGACTCCCTAGTTCATCCTTTGTTTTCAACTCCACCTTGACATTCAAGTCGCCACGGGATGCAAGCTCAGTTGCGCGTTTGACAGCCGATATCCCTTCCGCAACGGCATCACTTAGGAAAAATGCGATCCAAACGCTGAGAATTCCCACGAGTATGGAAATAATGGCCATTATCCACCAGAGAAGGAAAAAGGTTTCCTGCACACCCTTAAAAACACTCAGGGAAATGACGACGATCAAATTCATCGACAATACCGCCACCAAAAGATAAAGTTTTTTTCTGATGGGCAGGTTGAGCAATGGATGGCAAGCTGTTTGTAAGAGATAGTATGAATGAGCCAGCAACCGCCGCAGTAATATCTAAAAAAACGCGGG
>CAYXYA010000217.1:0-4255 GCA_964469185.1 uncultured bacterium
ATAGTCAAAGAAATTGTGGCTAGGTGTATTAAGATCGATGCGATTGTTAAGGCCTAATATCTGATTGTTGATTTGAGCTGGTTTTTTGTATTTTTCGGCGGGTTTTTTATTAAGGTTTTCAGATAAGTAGGTTTTTGAAGCTCCGAGGGCTTCACCCCTTAGGGTTACAAAGTTGGCGGTTCCTCGGAAGCTGGAGGGCTTTATTTCGTCTACCGACCCTTACCGGGACTCTTTAAAAACGAACCACCCAAAAAGAAGGACCGCGACAAAAGGATTCGTTTTATTTTTGATTGGACTTGCCCCGAAAGCCCCTTGAGGTTTATGATTTTTATGTAGCTATAAAAGTTAAGGGGGGTTGAAGCCCATGAAACTTTTAACCGATCTGATATCCCACCTGCTACTTTTCGGACTTGTCGCTTCTGCCTGTTTCTTTGTTTTCGTTTTCCTCTTGGGCGGCATATCGTTCATTTTTAAAATTCTGTGGGCTGTTTGTTATCCCGTTTATCTCATATCCTTGAAGCCCTTCATTTGGGGGATGACGACCATCTTTAACAGCCGTTGTCCGGAGTGTGGGGGATTCCTTGAAAAGAGACTCGTGAACTTCGAGATCGCGGACAAAAGGGAAAGCCTCCGAACGATCAACCGCGTTGATCAGGGGGTCCTCTATTCCAACCACCTATTCGCCCTGAACCAAGGCTTTGAGATCAGACGCCAGGAACAAGTCATGTTTGTGGAACAAACCCTCCTCAACCATTGGGAATGTAAAAATTCGGCTTGTGGGCACCAATGGGAGACCGAGGAATACCAGGAATGGGAAGGCTCCAAGGACTGATTTATCCCTACTGGAGGAAATGGTTTAGGATAAAATGTGGTTTGATTTATTGAAGAAATAGCCTAAACAGGCTAAATGTTCCGGAGTAACCGTGCAAGAGACTAACCAACGCCCGCCGAATAACCCCCAAGACATCCAGCGGATCGCGCTTTTCATGAACGGTTTTTTGAGTTTGGAAAACCTGGAAAATCTACCCTGTCCCGAGCCCCTTCAAAAGGACCACCACGACTTAACCCAAGCCGGCAAAGAAGTATGGTTCGTACACCACTTTCATCTTCTTTTCAGGGACGCGGCCATCGAGGTCGCGGGCCTTTTGGGAAGGCAACTAAGCCCAGTTGAACTGAACCTTATTCGGCGAAGGGTCATCAATTTTTTCAAAAATCAAGGGATCGAATACCACGGGGACTTGTGAGTGAAACCTAAGTACGGCGTTCCCTATATGAAAACCCCTCCGAGCGATCCGAAGTTAATAAAGGCCGCTAAATCCGAGAAGAACCTGAAAAAAGGCCTTGCGGTCTTGGATTCCCTCTGGAAAAAGGGCCTGACTCCAAAAGATACGGAAAAATATTACCACTTAACTTGGTTTGCCTTCGAGAACGGAAACATGATCAACGTGGGGAAACGTGTGGGTATGCACCGTAACTCTATTTCTGCCGATCTTATAGAAAAAGTGAAGGTGAAGTCGCGGGTCAAGCTAAGGGCAGTTTGGAAGCAGATCTATTTTGAAGCCGTCAAGAAGTCTTTTGCTGATAAGGTTTTTGAATTTTACAAACAAACATTACAAAAGCCTTTGCTTACCAAAATTGAGAGCGAAGCTCTCACAAATCTTTGGTTGATGGGAATGTCGCGAAGGGTTGTTCGGGCCCATTTCATTCTTTGGTCTATGCGCCAAGGAAGAACCCAGAAGGAAATATGCCGTACCTTGGGAAGGCATAATAGGACCATAGTCCGCTTTAGGTCGAATGCCGCGAGGATTGGTTCACCGGAAAGCAAATGGCTAAAACCTTTGAAGCTAAAGAAAATTGATTGGATCAAACCAGGGAGAGGGAAATGGAATGCTCGAAATTAAAATAGCCTTAGGAATTTTGGTGGCATTGGTTGGCTTTGGCCTTTTGATATTCGGTAAATTTGGAAAGCGCAGAAAGCCAAAAATCCCCAAAACTCGTCGCAAGCTAAAGAAATCGCGGTCTTAACTTCGGATTAAAAGTTTTTCGCATTTTTTTCATTCTCATCAAGCAACTTTATAACGCGGATGATTTTCGGAAACGTATTTAACAACGTATTGAAAGATTTGATTCGAGTCAAAGGGGTGTTTGGTTTTACAATTCTCGATGTAATCGATGTATGAGTAGTCTTGAAGAAAACGTAAATCGTTAGGTGTTTTCGGCCCTCCGGTCTTTTCATCGGTATTATAAAAACTGGTTTTTTTCAAATCCCTTTCAGCTTTCGTGATAGATCCCTTAACAATTTCTTGAACCTTAGGGTCCTTTAGGAATTTCTTGCTCGTGTCTAATAGATTGGTTTTCAATAATGGTTCTCTTTGGTCAAAAGGAATTGCGCCTATGTTAGTCAATCTATTCACCATGGCCGGAAAGCTGACTTGCAGGCGTCCTGCGGTTAAGTGTACAAGTTGTTGCAGTTCTAATTTGCTTCCTAATGAACTTTTGAGTTCGTTTATGATTTCAAGAACTCTATTTTTGTTCATTAGCAAGTCGGCGGCGAATTGGTTCGCTTCTTTTTCCTCTGGATCTGAAACGGTTTTGGTTGGCGATCCAATTTTTTCATTTTTCCCTAATAGGTGATGTCCCAATTCGTGAGCCGCGCTGAATCTTTGCCGCTCTGAGGGATGTTCGGAATGAATGCCAATAAGTGGGATAGGAAGATCACTTTTACTGGTTAATTCAAAATTCTGTTTTAAATAGATCCCCGAAAATGTCCCGAAAGAATTCCACGAAATCCAAGGGCCGAATCTTTCTCGAATGAAACGATAAATGTCTAAGGAATCTCCGACCATATATTTTTGAGTCAACGGGAGCCAAGTTTCTATGGCTTCGTTTACGGTTTTGAACTTCCCATAAGTTTCAGTGGATTTTTTTTGACGGTTTTTTAGTTCGCTAGAATTCTTGTCTTCGTTGGCCCAGATAAAGAGGTCTTTTGTGGCTTGGCCAACGGCATGAATCCCTTCGGGGTTTGGGGTTCGAAAGTCGTCAGTGAATCGAAATTGTGCGGTATCGGTCAACGGTTTGAATTCTAATAAATCAATCCGCAAAGGTTCAAAGAAAGTTTCGACGGAAACTCTAAAGAGATTTGCCAGCACTCTAAGAGAGGATGCCGAAAGCTCAATTTTTCCCATCTCCATACGGCTATAGGTAGACCGATCGATTTGGAGGGTATCTGACACGAAGGATTGAGGGAGGCGTAGAAAGTTTCTGTAAAACTTCACGCGTTCAGCGATTGGATTTTCATTGTTTTCTTTCATTTTCGTTCCTCCGGAAGGTGCGTAAAAGAGCGTTGTTCGAATGAAAATGACCAGTCTTACTTAGGCCATGGGTCTTAGATCGCCTAACCAGCTTGACAAGCTGGTGTGGGGGAGAGATAATCTGTACTTGCGTATAACGCACACTTGGAATTAAGGCTTACTCAATTCCCCACACACCCACATCTTACTGAGAACCTTAAAAACTTCAAGTAGAGGTCGGTCTGGAAAAAGCAGTCTCCTGGTAACGGTATTTACCTTAAGACTGAATTTCCTTATCAATGGCCCATTTGTATTGTTTGGGCGACCAAAACACTAGGAGGAATTGTCATGCCTGATTATCGAGTTACTTGTATTAGAAAGCCGCATCCGCAAAGTTCACATGAGCATATCACTCATATTGGGAACAAGCAGGAAAATTGGATTCTAACTAAGGAAGACGCCATTCGAAGAATCGATAATGGCACCGATTCGTTTTACGTCTTGGACCTGGTGACGATGAAGCGGGCCGATGTGGGAGTGGTTCGCGTCCAAGGCAAAGAGCCGTATTTAAGGACCCATGCAGATCGTTCCTACAATGACAACTTGCTTTCCTTGGGTCAGTGCCCTTAAGGCTTGGGGATAAAAAATGAAGGAGTGGAATATGCCGGTTTTTTGTAAAAACTGTAAAAAAGAAAATCTTGATCCCGTTGGTGAACTGTCTCGGAATTCATGCCGATTTTGCGGTGGAACTCTTGCTCGCTTAAGCGGAATGGGTCGTATAGCTGGGGCGGGCGCTGGAGCAGCACTGGGTGCAATTGGCGGACCTTTTGGTGCCATCGTTGGGGGTGTCCTTGGGTTCTTCCTCGGGGATGCAGCAGAAAAAAATATCAAGAGGTGAAGCAATGGCACATAAGGTATTTTTCAGTTTTCATTATGAGCGTGATGGCTGGCGGGCCGGTCAGGTC
>CAYXYA010000218.1:0-4249 GCA_964469185.1 uncultured bacterium
CGCCATTCGATCTCGGCGATGAGCGACGGCGTCAATTCCTCATCGGCATCCAGCGAGAGGATCCAATCGCCTTTGCATTTCGCCAGGGCCCAATTCTTCTGGTCCGAATAGCCTTTCCATTCCCTCTTGAAGACTTGCGCGCCGAATTGTTTGGCGATGGCCGCGGTCCTGTCGGCGCTCATCGCGTCCACGACGATGAACTCCACCTTTTGAAAGACTTTTTTGGAAAAGCGGACGCTTCGAAGACAGCGCGCGAGGTTGCGCTCTTCATTGAGCGTGATGATCACTATCGATAAGGACAATCTCGAATTTCTCACTTACTAACCCCTTTAGAATCCCTGGAACAATGATAAACGCTGATGAACGCTGATTTAACAATTCTAAATTGTTTTGTTTTTCTGTATCTGCGTTTATCCGCGTTCATCCCAGTTCCAATGCCTTTGTCTGTGGTTATTTCCTTAAAAGTTTCCGGTAACGCAGGTAAAAACCGCTGGTTTTCTTGAAGTATTCGAGCATCGAGGTCTTCGGGAAAAGATGAACTCTCCGAATTTCCAACAAGTCATCCCCGAACCGGGTGGGACCGCCGTTGACCGCGATGCCAAAAGTATAGCCCGCGTCCTCGGTCATTTTCTTGATTTCTTCATTCACGAATCCGTAAGGATAGGCGAAAGAAATGACGGGTTTTTCAAGGAAATCTTCCAAAACCTTTTTTGACCCCGCCACTTCTTTTTGGATCTCCGCCTTCTTCATCAAAGTCAGCCTCGCGTGGCGCATCGAGTGGGAACCGAATTCCACCAGGCCGCTATGGGCCATCTCTAGTATCTGCGCCGGTTTTAGTAAAGGATGTTCGGCCTCGCCGATGGGAATGTCCCAAAAGTTCGTGGCGATCTTACGGTCGCCCAAAATATAAACGACCGCTTTCATTTGATACTTACGGAGCAAGGGAAGTAGATATCGATAATTGTTCTCGTAGCCGTCATCGAAGGTAAGGATGATGGGTTTGCGGGGCAAACGGCGGAGCGTCAGGTCCTCGAAGGTGACCGTCTCAAAACCCCGGTCCCTCAAGAATTGAAGCTGCTTTTCCAGGTCATCGCTCGTGATGTGCAGATTGAATTTGGAAAAGGCCGGCGTCTCTTTGAGCACCTGGTGATACATCAAGACCGGGATCTCGTGAACGCGCGCGATGTTTTTCTCGAGCATCACCGTTCGATACAAATGGTCCATCGCGGGATAGATACGGTCAATATCGTATTCGGTTTGGACCAATCGCGCGCCGGTCTTGGCGAACAGGTTCCGCCTTTTAGGATCCTTAAGAAGTTGGATCAGGTCCCGCGCCATTCGCGGCCAATCGAAGGTTTCTTTTTCCGAACAGTCGCCAAAATTCGTCGCCTTCGCTTTTTCCAATTGGGCCAACCCGATCGGGCCGACATACATCCGCTCGCCAATGGCCACCACGGGTCTTTGAAGGCTCATCGCTTCCAGCGCCACACGTCCAGCCCCGATGACGACCGCGGCTTTTTGATAAAAAGGTTTTAAATTTTTCTGATGGCCCTCGAATTTGATATTGGGGTCCTGTTCCTCAAGCCGCCGATGCTCTTCCTCGACCGGCCCGCCCACCACCAGGAACCGAACGCCCGGAACCCGCGCCGAAACTATTGGCGCGACTTCCCGGAGAATGTTCAGAATGACGTCGTTCTTGGGGCCTGAAAGCCGGCCTACGATGAGAACGGTAGCGTTAGAGCGAAAGGCCATTACGGATGACCTCCAATCGATCGGGTTCAAAAGCGTTGGTTTCGTTCAACATCTGCTCGCGGATGTTCTCGCAAACCGCGACACCGCGTTGGCCGTAAATATTGAACCGCCGGCTGGTGAAGTGCAGGTGCTGACGGCCATGAAGCGTGGACAGGTACGCGGTTTGGGTCCAAAGGCAGGCCCAGTAACAAACCCAGCTGGCCGCGCGGGAATGGGCATGGACGATATCGATATTTTCCTCGCGGATCAACCGCACGAGGAACTGGATATTGCTAAGACGGCTGAAGAGCGCGCGGTCGTAGATGGGGACCTTGAAGAACCTGGCTTTTGT
This sequence comes from uncultured bacterium, assembly GCA_964469185.1. Taxonomy (GTDB): domain Bacteria; phylum Oederibacteriota; class Muellerivitia; order Muellerivitales; family Muellerivitaceae; genus CAYXYA01. Next base: position 2,084 of record CAYXYA010000218.1, read on the forward strand.
CGGGTGGGTAAAGCTTCCCGACGCGATAAAGACACGGTGGCCCCGCTTGATCTGCGCGTCGATGAGGACGGCGGTCGAGGTCTCGGACCCAGCCACGAAATCACCGCTTAAAACATGGAGAATATTCAATTTATGCCCTTATCTTTTTTTAAGCTTCGGCTCGGTGTTCGAACAACCGGCGTATTATATACCGACTTAACCGGACTGCTTTTTTTAAGCCTATTCCTCATAATAATCCTGTCTTTGGCAGAACTGATATTAAAGGTTTCATTCATGAACAAAACTTTTCACGAGGACCAACTTATCCACATCCTGCTCCTCGCCTATTCAGGCGAGTTGGGCGCGGCTTACGCCTACCGAGGCCATTGGAAGTCGGTGAAAAAATTCCTTGAGGTCAAAGGCATCCAAAAGATCGAGAAAGAAGAATGGATCCACCGCGCGGCGGATGGCCGGATGCTTAAAAAATTAGGCCATCGGCCCAATTATTTTAAGGAAATAAAAATGTGGGTCATCGGCAGGACCATCGGTCTTTTATGCCATGTGACCGGCTGGTTTCTTCCGATGTACTTCGCGGGACGTCTGGAACATATCAACGTGAAGGAATACGACACGGCGGCTTATCACGCGGGCCGTTTAGGTTTGAAAAAATTTGAGAAAGAATTGCTGAAGATGGCTCGAACGGAACAGGAGCATGAGGATTTTTTTGGCCGGATGGTGCAGGACCATCCCTTCTTGCCAATGGTAAAGTCCATTTTCACCTGGGGACCTTCCGTTAAAAGATCCCGCGCATAAAAAACTTGGTCCGAATGAACTTTTCTTGACATTCTATTAAAGAAGACTGATCAACGCCTCCTGAAGATCAGGATATTTAAATCGATAACCCTCCCGCAACAATCTCAAAGGTACCACCCAACGACTTTTCAAAAGCAACTCGGTTTCAGTTTGGATCAACCAAGCGCCGACGGTCAAAAGCCATTCCGGCAGCGGAAGACCTATAGGCATACCCAAGACCTTGCGGAAAATTTTCATAACTTCTTGATTAGGAAGAGGATTGGGCGCGGAAACATTCACCACCCCATCCAGAGACCCCTTTTGGATGAATCGTATGATGCCGAAAAAATCTTCCTCATGGACCCAGCTGAACATTTGACGCCCGTTCCCCTGAATGCCGCCCAACCCCAAACGCACCAAGTTTTTGAATGGAATAAAAACCCCGCCTTCCTTGCCAAGAACGATGGCCGACCGAAGCGCTACCTTGCGGGTCTTAGGCATTTCGTTTTCGAAGAAAGCCTTCTCCCAGGCCGTGGCCACATTCACCGAAAAACCGTTCCCGATCTCCCCCTTTTCCTCATCCATGGGTCGATCTTCCGCGTGACGATAGATCGTTGCCGTACTGGAGTTGATCCAGAGCCGAGGCGGCTGTTGGGCCTGCCGGACGGCCTGGCCTAAGACGCGGGTGGGATCTATCCGCGAGTCGAGGATAGCCTTTTTATTTTTGTCGTTGTACCGGCAATCCACGCTCTTTCCCGCCAGGTTGATGAGCAATTCGGCGCCTTCCAGGGCTTCCGTCCAATCGCCAAGCGTCCTGCCGTCCCAATTTAAAGTAGTGACGCCTTTCGCGGCCGGGGCCGCATGGCGGCTAAGGACCACCACCTCGTCCCCCTGGGCCGTGAATCTTTTCGCCAATGCCTGTCCGATGAAACCGCTGCCCCCGGCGAGGATGATCTTTCCCATGATGCGCCTCCTTAAGTCGTAGCCGCCAATTCAGGAATATCCTTCAATTCATGCCATTCATGCGGGATACCTCTCATCCGCAGGGCGCCATCCAATTGGAGCGCTTTGGGCGAAGTGAGCTTTAGCCTTTCATAAAAAGCGGACTGGATCTCTTTCACCCTCACTGGCTCCATTTCCCACTTCAATTTTTTTAAACGCATGCCCTCCAGCCGGCCCTTGCCCAAGGCGCAGGAAAAACCGCAGTCGCCCTTCTGGAAAAAAGCGCGGGCTTCCCCCAAGGTTTTAAAAAGACCGGTTGGCTTCCAGCGGGATTGATCCTCCACTACCAAGTGGATATCGGCCTCTCCCTCTTGCGTTTGGACCCGCATGGAAAGGTTGCGAGAAGTTTCTTTCACCCTGAAATCAGCCTTGGAGTGCACCCCCGGGAAAAGA
>CAYXYA010000219.1:0-4237 GCA_964469185.1 uncultured bacterium
CGCGGGATGTTTCGGATCGTAAAACTCGTCGAACAGACGGGGCAGGCTTTCCGGGGCCACGACCATGCCGGGGTCGAGGACCGAGACCTTCACATTCTCACCCAGAGGTTCCACCGCGATGGTGATGGTTGAACCCTTCGGGGCGTCCTTGATGACCTGTAGATAGATGATGTTCCATAATTGATTGAACCGGCGGCGCACCACCGGCACTTTCGGCAGGCCCGGCTTAGCGTCCACTTTGATCTTAAGGTTCTTCACCTCGGTTTGAGGCTGGAAGTTAAAGGCCAACCCATCGATCTCAGCGGCGAGATTGATCTCCTCGGTCTTAGCGTCTTGCTGTTCGATCTCGACTTGATAAACGTCGACTAGGTCGTTGATGAATTTTTCCAGACGGGCCGAACGGTTGATGACCATACCGAGGAATTCCTGCTGCTTCTCGTTGATACCACCCTGGCCCGCGCCGAGCATGGACGACACATAACCCTTGATGATGCCCAAGGTGTTCTTGAGTTCTTCCGACATGGTGCGGATGGCCGCCGCGCGCGATTGGGAAACTTGAGCCGTCGAACTGACGGTTATCACTTGAGCCGCTTTCCCCTCGGCCGTTTTCAGAAGGGCTTGAGCGTCGGATAATTTTTTCTCGAAACTGGTCTTGGCTTCTTGCGCCTCAGAAAGCTGGCTCTTGAGCCTCGCGTTCTCTTCCTTGGCTTGCTCGCTTTGATCGCGAAGGCCCGCGCTCATTCCCTTGAGGGCATCCAGTTCTTTGAGTTTGTCGTTGAGAGCCTGGACTTTAGACTCAGCCTCGCTTTGAACGCGGCGGCTTTGTTGTTGGATGGCGTCTTGCTGCTCGGTCGCGTGTTTCACGGAGGCGTCCTTGTTCTGGGACTTTTGGTTGAGATAGACGATGGCCTGGATCATTTGGCCTACTTCATCGGAACCGAACGATTTGACGACTTCCGGCGTCAATGAGGCGCTGTTATCCGCCGCCGCGTGCACGACCAGGGCCGCCCGGCGAAGAGGTGTGAGGATCACTCGCGAAGCGATGGCCGCTGTGAAGCAAAGCCAGGCCAGGGCGATGATAAAAGCCAAACTCATGGGAGTTTGAACCAATTCGGCTAATTCGGGAGGTGGGGCAGGTTTCGTTGTCGTCGGCGCCGCTACAGCTGTCAAAGAGACGGTGTGCACTACGCCCAATTTACCGAAGAGATAGCCGTAAACCGCCGCATTGTTCGGCGGATGGTTGAACGTGCCGCTTTTTTGGGCGGAAAGGTCTGTTTGTACCTGGGTCAACCAGGCTTCGGAAGTTGGAGCGGTAGTCAATAGTTTGGAATGGTTCGAGTGATACAGATACTTCCCGCTTCCCGCTTCCAGGATAAAGAAGTCACCCTTTTGACCCTCAATGCCCTGGAAGAAATACTCTAGGTCGAGAGCCGCCTCCACGAAATAAGATCCGCCGATGGGCATCGCGAAGATAAAGGCTGGGTACCCTAGACGGTTGGTATAGAACTGATAGGTTATGTTGCCGTTCTCCTTGAATTTATCCAGGATCTTTTGGAATTCGGGGTTCTTGACATAAGCGTCATCCGCGATGGGCGGCGCGAGGGTTCGAGCGATCTTTCCTTCGCGCGACAAAATGACGATGCCCTTGACGCCCGGGTGGCTGTGAGCAAAGGCTTCCAGATCGTTAGTTTTGTTATGCGCCGCGAGATTGCTCAGGTCATCGTTGGTTTTTTTGACGGCGGCGGCGATCGAGGAGGCGATCGTTTGTACGCCCGCCTGAAGCTGCGGCAGATTCGGGGCCGTCAAGACCCCAACCGCGGAAGCTCCGGTCACAGGAGCCGCAACGGGATTCATGAGCGTGTAAAAATAAAATCCACCCACCCCAAGTATGGGGAAAATGCCGGCTAAAATAATGGCTAGATAAAATCTACTTTTCATCGGCAACGACCTCTTCTTCCTTCGGCACGTTCACGACGGACACCAGGTGGTCATCCTCGCCCAGGCGGATGAGACGCACGCCTTGAGCCAAACGCCCGGTGGTCTTGATCTCTTTCACCCGTTGGCGGATGACTTTACCCGAGGCCGTCATTGCGATGATTTCGTCCTCATCTCCCACGATAGCGATACTGACCGCTAAGCCATTTTTAGCAGTGGTCTTGATGTTCAGGATACCTTTGCCGCCGCGCCCTTGCTTGCGGTAAGCCGCCAGCTTGGTGCGTTTGCCGTAGCCCTTGAGGGTCGCGGTGAGAAGCGACTTACCCTCTTCGACCACTCCCATCCCGATCACGAGGTCTCCCTTGCCCAAGCGGATACCTCTTACGCCCTTGCCGGCGCGGCCCACTTCCCTGACCTGCTTTTCGGCGAAACGGATACTCTTGCCTTGTTTGGTCGCGAGGAACAGATCCTGCTTGCCGTTGGTGATCTCGGCGGAAACCAGTCTATCGCCCTTACCCAGCGTAATAGCGATGATACCGCCGGAACGGGGTTTATCAAAAGCCGAGAGCAAGGTGTTCTTGATAAGTCCTTCAGCGGTCGCCATCATGACGCTGAGTTTATCGTTGAATTCCTTCACCGGCAGGACAGCCGAAATGCTTTCTCCCTCCCCTAATTTGAGCACGTTGGCCAGGGCCGTGCCCTTGGCGTAACGGGAAGATTCGGGGATCTCGTACACCTTTAACCAATGGACCTTGCCCAGGCTGGTGAAGATCAGAAGGAAGTCGTGGGTCGAGGCCGTGTACATCCTTTCAATGAAGTCCTCTTCACGGACCGTCGCTCCGGCCACGCCCTTACCTCCGCGGCGCTGCTTGTGGTAGCTGTCCACCGGCAGGCGCTTGATATAGCCCGCGTGCGAGAGGGTGATGACCGCTTGTTCGTCCTCGATCAGATCCTCGACCTTGAGATCCTGCGCTTTGCCGATGATCTCGGTGCGGCGGGGATCGGCGTATTTGGTCTTGATCTCGGTCAGTTCTTCTTTGATGACCTGCCAAAGTTTCTTCTCGGAACCCAGGATGCCCTTAAGGATCTCGATGGTCTTGATGATCTCTTTGTACTCTTCCTCGATCTTTTTAATTTCAAGGTTGGTTAACTGGCGGAGCTGCATTTCCAAAATGGCCTGGGCTTGGATGGCCGATAGGTCGAAGTTCTTGATGAGGGCCAACTTGGCTTCATCAGTGGACTTGGAAGCTCGGATGGTCTTGATGACCTTGTCCAGGTTATCCAGCGCGATACGCAGCCCTTCCAAGATGTGGGCGCGTTTTTCAGCCTTATCCAGGTCGAACCTAGTGCGGCGGATGACCACTTCTTTGCGGTGTTCTAAATAGTGATACAGCATGCCTTTGAGGTTGAGCACGCGGGGTTGGCCGTTGACCAGCGCCAGCATGACGATACCGAAAGACGTGCGGAGGGACGTTTGGGTCAAAAGATTGTTGAGCACCACTTGGGCGTTCATGTTCTTGGAGACTTCGATCACCACGCGCATACCGTCGCGGTCGGACTCGTCGCGCAGGTCGGTGATGCCCTCCATCTTCTTGTCGCGCACCAACTCGCCGATCTTCTCGATGAGCTGGGCTTTGTTCACCTGATAGGGCAATTGGGAAATGATGATGCGCTCGCGGTCTTTCTTGTCGACTTCCACGCCTGCCTTGGCCTGCATGCGCACACTACCTCTGCCTGTGTTGTAGGCGTCCACGATGCCCTCGCGGCCGAGGATGTAACCGCCGGTCGGAAAGTCCGGCCCCTGGATGAATTTGATGAGGTCTTTTACCGTTGCTTCAGGATGGTCGATGAGATGGAGCAATCCGTCGATGACTTCTCCCAGGTTGTGCGGAGGAACGTTGGTGGCCATACCCACAGCGATACCCGTGGAACCATTGACGAGGAAATTTGGGAAGGCGCAAGGGAGTACAAGCGGCTCTTCACGGGTGTTGTCATAGTTGGGAACAAAGTTAACGGTGTTCTTGTCGATATCACGGAGCATTTCCTCGGAGAGAGGCGACATGCGCACTTCGGTATAACGTTCAGCGGCTGGAGGGTCGCCGTCGATGGAACCGAAGTTACCCTGGCCATCCACCAGTACGTAACGCATGGAAAAATCCTGCGCCATACGAACAATGGTGTCATAGACCGAAGCAGTACCATGAGGATGGTAATTACCCGTAACGTCGCCGGTGACTTTAGCGGATTTGCGATAGGCCTTTCGTGAAGTGAGTCCCAAGTCATGCATACCCATGAAGATGCG
>CAYXYA010000220.1:0-4217 GCA_964469185.1 uncultured bacterium
TTGTTCTGAGCGATATCCGTAATATTCTCGATTATAAAGACAGACCGTTCCTTTTTCCTTTCGGCTGGCGCGAACCCCTTTTTCCCTATCTCAGCGCGTTTTTATGGGTTTTCATACCGAAAGCGACCGGGATCTATATCGCCAACTTAAGTTCGGCGCTGATCGATGTAGCGACGTTGTGGGTTTCTTACCTTCTCGGCAAGGAAGTGGGCGGGCGCCGAATGGGGCTTTTGCTGATGGGCATGGAAGTGATCAGTAAGCCCATGATCGATATGTGCCGCGTTGAATATGGGAATGGGACGTCGGTTTTGGCTTGCGCGGTTGCGGCACTTTTCTTTTTTCGTGTGATCAAGAAACAAGATCTGAAGCATTTCATTCAATGGGGGTTGGCGTTGGGTTTCGGGGCCGTTTGTTATGTGCCCTACCGTCCTTGGACGCCGGTGATGCTGGGAGCGGTATGGTTATGGGTTTTCTATGACCCGAAAGAAAGATGGCTCGATTTTTATCGGGTGATATTGGGGCCCTTTTTACTTTTGGTATGGGCCTTTTTATTTCTTTATAAAAATCAATTCATCCCCCACGAAAACAGCTTGGCTATGTTTTTGACGGGGCCTATTGGTTTGACCTTGACCGGTCTCCTATTGGCCGTTAGTTATGTCAAAACCGCGATGGATGGTCGGCGGAAGGGGAGGGGGTACGACAAGCTTTTTGGCTGGGCCACAGGGGCCATGGTAACGGCTTTGGTCATGACGCCGTTCTTTCTTCACCCTTATTACTCTTCTCACACCTCGGATATTTCGGTGTTCAGTAAGAACTATTCGCATTCCCTTCAAGAAGGTTTTCACAACCTTTGGAACAATGTGCTTTTTGTCCAGGGCCTTATGTTCGGCCAGGTGAATGATGTGGCGCGAATTCCCATTTTAGGGGATTCTTTTTTTGATTTTTATTCAGCCGCTTGCGGTTTGCTGGCGTTGGCCTATTTTGTCGCCAGACCCTCATGGGTGAAGGCTTATATGGTTGTTTTGTTCCTGATCAGCCAGACAACGGCGATTTTTGCCAATGGACCCCATTCGCTTCGATTCGCGGCGATCGTTTTGCCCTTACTCTTGGTCGGCGCGTGGGGATTGAACCGGCTTTGGTTATTTTTCCTTCAAGTCATGCCCGCTCGGGCAGGTAACCTGACTTGCGCCGCACTGCTTTTGAGTTTTGGCGCCTGGGAAATAGACCGCAATACCATGCTGGACGATCTATGGTTGGCTCAAAAAGGCCCCGATTTGACCATCGCGGACCAAGCGGCGCAAGAATTGCCGGATCACAGGGTTTATGTCGTCCGCCATCACCCGGGTTTTTATACCGGGGCCCAAGACGCTCTCAGCGAGAACAAAGAGATCTATCGAATGAATGATGTCAACTTCATTGATTTTTCGCCGAGTGAAAAAGGGAAGGATATTTCCATTGTGCTGGCGGGACAGGATATCGAGAATCAAAAACGGATCGAGAAAATATTCCCGGGCATTTCTTGGACCTCCCAAAAGATGTGGAATCAGGAGCCGCACGAGATACCGTTCATCAAGTACACGGAGATCCCGTTCGAACGTGTCGCGTCTTCCAAGGCGAAACTTTTTCAAGTTCGGCATTTATCACCCTGGACATGGCGTCGCCGTTGTTATGCTCGATATGGTTTATGTCGCGGCATGATCCTTTATGAGGACAGGGTAGTCCATTGGAACGATAATCTTCCGCCCTATGACACGATCGACTGGAATAATTCCATGCGGGTGGAAGGGGATTGGAACGTTAAACAGGCGGGAATGTATACTTTTAAAATCCGCACGGCTAACGTGTTTTTCCTTTTTCTGGACGGGAAGAAAGTTTTGAAAGTGGACCCCAAGGAAGGCTATGCTAGCCCTACTCACGAGGTTTCTTTGATGGCGGGTCCTCATCACGTGGAATTACTTACGGCGTTCACCTCCGAGCACGTTGTCCCAAAATTGTTAGTGGTCTCCCCCGGGAACGCGGCGGAGGTGCCTTTTGATGACTTCGCGGCCAGCACGGCCCCGAACGAGGATCCTGCTATGGTGTCGAAAAAGGGAAAGAGGTAATTCGTGAGCCAGATGGACAGAAAAATCAATTTTTTCCAAGACTATTTCTCTTCATTCTGGGGAGAGAAAAGCCAGTCCGATCTGGTTCCCGCCTCTCTGGAACAACAGACCATTTCGACTAAAACTGTCACGCTTTTATTCATTTCATGGTTCGTCACGATGCTCGGTCTGGGAACGCTCTCCAATTATAATTTGATGATCCCTGGTGGAAAATTTCTCATACATTTTTCTACGGCCTGGATCCTTCTGATCGGGTTCGCGGCCATGGTCTGGATGTGGCGCCGGGTACGTCCGGTCCAGGAAAGTCAGTGGGATATTTCGCCCTGGATGGCCCGCTTTTGGTTCTGGGTTTTCATCCCCTTGGCGGTTTATTTACGCGTTTTCGACATCGAGATCCCCAGTGGAGATTGGTGGGACGACCATTTCATCCACACATCCGACATTCGCACGGTCATTGATTACCGGTGGCATCCCATTTTTTTCCCTTCGGGTTCCCGTGAATCTTTCTTTCCCTATTTGACCGCTTTCTTGTGGTCCTTTTCACCCAAGATCTCGGGGATAGAGATCATGCAGATCAGCAATATGACGATCGACCTCCTAGCCATCTGGATCTTTTATCTTTTGGGGAAGGAGATCGCCGGAAGACGGATGGGGGTCCTCTTCTTGGGGATGGGCGCGATCTGCAAGATCATGATTATGGTGACAAAAAACCAGATGGGGTGCGATAGCTGCGTACTAGGAGGGGCGGTTGCGATGCTCTTCCTGATCCGTTTGGTGAAAAAACAGGATCTTTTGCATTTTGTGGAATGGGGTTTAGCGGTCGGTTTCGGCGGTTATACCTATGTTCCGCTGCGTCCCTGGTTGCCCGTGATGTTGGGCGGCGTGTTCCTGTGGATCTGGAACAATCCTCAAGAGCGGCGGTTCAATATTTTTCGATGGATATTGGGCCCCGGATTATTGACCGTTTGGGCCTTTCTTTTCATATACAAAAATGGGTTCCTTCATGCCCCGTTTTTGGTCGGTTTTTTGACGAACAAAATCACCCTTCTTTTAACCGCTTTATTGTTCACGGCGAGTTATATCAAGGTTTTTTTAAGCGAGCGAAAGGAAGGCTTCAGCAAAATTTTCATGTGGGCAACGGGATCCTTTGTTGTCGCCTTGGTCATGACGCCGGCTTATCTATATCCTTTTTATGGGGCCCACGTTTCGAGCATCGCGGTTTTCAGCAAGGACATGGTCTCTTCCGGGTCCGTAGCTTGGTCCCAGTTCTTGAGTAATGTTCGATGGGTCATTCCTATGTTTTTCGGGCCCGTAGGCGCACCGGTCAGCCTTCCCTGGTTAGGGGATTCCATGTACGATTTTTTTGTCGCGGCTTGCGGTCTTTTGGGACTCGCTTATTTTTTCGCGAGACCCCGGTGGATCCCAGCTATGGCGGTCCTTCTTTTATTCGTCAGCTTCGTTCCCGGGATCATGTCGAACGGGCCGCATACCCAGCGTTATGTCGCGGCCGATACCCCGCTTTTGCTCATGAGCGCCTTGGGATTGAACCGGCTTTGGCTCGCCGTATTGCAGGTGAAATACAGCCGGAAGGTGAATCTCTTTTGCATTGCGGCAGTGGTGCTGTTCGCTTCCTGGCAGCTCTATCAAACCAGGAATATCTACAAAATATGGATGACCCACCGCTGTCAGGACGCCTTGCTTTATGACCAAGTGGTCAAGGAACTTCCGGCTCACCGTATTTATTTAAGGTTCCTTGTGAACGATCACTTTTACAACACGGGCATGGATATTCTCGGCGACGGCAAGTTCATTTACAACATGCAGGATTCAAACCCCATCGACCTGAAGCCTGACGAACCGTTGAAAGATCTGACCATCATGGTTTCGGGCGAAGACACGGACGCGCAAAAAAAACTAGAAAAGGAATTTCCTGGTATTCCTTGGCAAAAGCAATTCATGTTCCTGCAAGAGCCCAACTCTGTTCCTTTTGTTTGGTGGATGGATGTCCCGGCGGACCGAATAAAAAAAGGAAAGAAAAGCCTTTTCCATATCCGGCACGCGTCACCCTGGGATTGGACTCGTCGTTATTATGGAAGGTTCGGAATGGGAAGGGGA
>CAYXYA010000221.1:0-4215 GCA_964469185.1 uncultured bacterium
GTGAATCCGACACCGCAAGTTCTCGAGCAATACCAACGGTTGAAGGCCAATTACGACGCGTTCCAAAAAAGCCTGGAGGAACTGCAGGCTTTGCCGGCCGTGAGCCCGGATGGGCATCGAGTGACGCTAGCGGCCAACGTCGAGATCCCGCAAGAATTGGAGGAGTTGGTCCGTCATGGAGCCGAAGGGATCGGTTTGTTCCGCACCGAATTCCTCTATATGAACCGCGACACGGCGCCGACCGAGGAGGAACAGTTCCAATCCTATAAGGAGTTGGCGGTCAAAACCGGGATGAATCCCGCTATCGTCCGAACACTGGACCTGGGCGGCGATAAGTACTTATCCCACTTGAACATTTCCGAGGAGAGCAATCCCTTTTTGGGTTTGAGGGCCATTCGTTTATGTTTGAAAAAGCCGGATCTATTCAAGGTCCAGCTTCGCGCGATCTTAAGGGCCGCGGCTCACGGCCCCATCAAGATCATGTTCCCTATGATCTCGGCCTTGTCGGAAGTGAGGGAGGCCAAAAAGCTTCTATATGAATGCGCCGAGGAACTCAAAAAAGAGGGTCAGGTCTTTAGATCGGGCATCGAGGTGGGGGTGATGATCGAGATCCCTTCCGCGGCGATCATGGCGGATCTCATCATCCAAGAAGTGGACTTTTTGTCCATCGGCACCAACGATCTGATCCAATACACGATGGCCGTTGACCGCGTCAATGAGGCGGTCGCCTATCTTTATGATCCGCTTAATCCCGCTATTTTGCGGCTGATCCAAATAACGGTCGATGCCGCCCATAAAGCGGGTAAGTGGGTCGGCATGTGCGGCGAGATGGCGGGGGATCCCCAGTTCGTGCCGCTTCTGCTGGGAATGGACCTGGATGAGCTGTCGGCGAGCGCTTCGGTGATACCTGAGATCAAAAAAGTCATCCGGATGATGCCCTATGAGGCGTCGAAAAAAATAGCCCAGGCCGCGCTCAAGGCGAAAACATCCGATGAGGTGTTCGAGATCATCCGGGAAAATGTTCCAGCCGAGTTGAAAAACATCCTGTTTTGAAAGAGATATTTCATGTCTTATTCCGTTCTTGATCGGCCATCGAAAATAAGGGCCCTGGATCCTCTGGACATGCTGCAGCATGTCATGGACGTGCCGTACCATTGCCAGGACGCGCGGTATCGGGTCCTAGGCCGCCCTCCCCGGCTAAAAGTATCCTCGATCGATCATTTGCTTATTTCCGGTTTGGGCGGGTCCGCGATCGGCGGCGACACGCTTCGAAGCTATCTTTCCAAGACCGGCTCGCTGCCTGTTACCGTGAACCGTGATTATGAGATACCCGCCTGGGTCTCTAAAAAAACACTCGTCATTTGTTCCAGCTATTCCGGCAATACCGAGGAAACGATATCGGTTTTTAAAAAGGCGCTGGCCAAAAGATTGCCGATCCTGGTCGTTTCTTCGGGAGGGTTTTTGTTGAATGCGGCCCGGAAGAAAAAGATCCCTTTTTGTGAATTGCCGGGAGGCCTGCAGCCCCGCGCGGCTTTGGGTTATTCCTTTATAACGCTTTTGACCGCCCTTGAAACTTTGGGATCGATCGGACCCTGTGAAGAAGATTTTCAAGAGTCGCTGGAATTGATGGTCCGGTTGTCCCAGCGGTATGGGGTGATGACGCCGACCTCCCAAAATCCAGCCAAGCAATTAGCGCGGTTTTTTTATGGGAAAATACCCGTGGTTTACGGGGGTCAGGGTTGTCTCGACTCCGTCGCCTACCGCTGGAAATGTCAGTTCAACGAGAACGCGAAACAATTAGCCTTGATGAGCGTGATACCCGAAATGAACCACAACGAGGTCCTCGGCTATTCTTTCGCCGAACCCCTGACCCGAAAAATGGCGGTTGTTCTGCTCCGTAATTCACAAGCCGATCACCCACAGATCAAGAAGCGGTTCGATATCTTGAAAAAATTAATTCGTTCGAAGGTTTTTGGTATCCGGCAGGTCGAGGCTGAGGGTAAATCCGTTTTGGCTCAAATGCTGTCCACGATCTATTTGGGAGATTTCGTAACAGTTTACCTAGCTTACTTAAAAGGATTGAACCCGACGCCGGTGGCCTTGATCGACGAGTTCAAGAACCGCTTGAGCCGCGGCTGAAATGTTCTTTTAATTTTGCTTTACCCCTCTTGTTTTGTTATAGTCAGCCAATGAAAACATTTAACCTCTTGATTTTTAAGCCTTTTGTCACCTTTTCTATCCTCTTCAACCTGACCTCTATTGCCCGCGCGATCGACCTGAGCACGGTCCCTATTCTTCCTCCCGTCCAGACCAGCATCGTCGCGCAAGGCATGGGGAACGCGGTCATTGGCGATGGGACGCTTTTCAACGCGTCTTCCTTCAATCCCGCTCTTTTGTCCAAAGCGCCGCATACAGTGGAACTTTTACAGCTTGGGTTGAATGTTGGGAACGATATTTTCGGAATGGTCGACTATCTTCAAGCGGGTAATTTTCCGGATCCCGGCTCCGCTTTTAAAGATCTGGTCGCCGGCACCGACTCTGAAAAAACATCCGCTTTAACTTCTTTGGATACTTTTTCAGCGAATATGCTCAATAAGTCCGTACAAGCGGGCGCGGGCGACAATATTTCGGTGAAAATTCCCGGTCTTTTTGGCAAGAATGTTTCTTTTGGGATCCAGGTTTATAACAACACACACGCTTTGGCCCAGGCAAAAGCGGGATCTTTAATTTCCACCTTGAACAGTATTCCAACGCCTTTTACTTCCGCTAGTCAACCCGCGCTTGATTCTTTGGTCGGGATCATGAAGACCTCGATCCAAACAGGCATCGATGAAACATTGACGTCGTCCCAAAAAAGCATGATCAGCGGCGATATCACCGCGCTTAAAAATGGAAGCGAAGATCTGCCGACGTTCAAAAATAATGTTCAGTCCATTTTTCAGGGCGCGGGAGAAAGCGTAGATGTCGATCTTCTTCAAAGAAACATCGTCGACAACTTGGCTCAAGATCTGTTCTATCTCAACACATTGGCATATAGCGATTTTGTCGGTATGGCCACGGTAAGTTTTAATCCTTTCGAGGATTCGCCTTTGACCGTCGGATTGAACGCTAAATTGGTCCAACGCTATTTCGCTTGGGACACCATCAACGCTGGGATCCTGGAGGATCTTTTAAAGGGTAATGTCAGCGCGGGGACGGATTTTATTAACAATCTCAAACAAGGAACGACCCGCTGGGGTGTGGATCTGGGTTTTCTTTACGCGCTTCAAGATGATCTGAATCTCGGTCTTTCTTTCCAGGATCTGATCAAACAATCGGCTTCGATCCCGAACCTGAGTTCGTCGAACGTGCTTTACGGCGTCATGACCGACCCGGCCCCGATCGTTACTCGGATGGGGATCTCGTGGCATCCCATCCATGAATTGAGCTTGAACAGTGATTGGGACGACGTGTTCTCGACTACTTCCTACTATTCCGGTTACGATCTCTTTTCTCATTTTCGTTTCGGTAGCGCGCTGACCTTGGCGGGTATTTTGCAACTTCGCGGCGGGTTCTCGGATAATAATTTGAATGGTGGACTCGGATTGATGTTCGGCTTTATCGGCTTGGATTATTCCTTCGCCGTCGATCAATTGAGCCAAAGTTATAATCACTACGGTCTGTTGAAGATCGTTTTTTAAGCTTTAATTAATAAAATTCCAACCTCAGAAAAGTTGAGAGGTTTTCAACTATTCTGGGGTTTTTTATTTTGGGGCGAGGAAACCGCCTCTCTTGTTGAAACAGACCGTCTTTTCTCGTTTGCGGCGGCGAAGTTTTAGGCTGTTTCTCCTTTGGTAATTGGCTAGAATTACCCAGGAGTTCAAAGGACCCACATGCTTTTTTTTCGACAAGATTGCCGGCATTTTACGGGTGAAAAGCCCTGCGCCCCTCATAAAGCGGAAGGGGTTGTTTGTAAGGATTGCCCGCGATATGAGCGGGTCCAAGAACGGATATTGATCGTTAAATTGGACGCCGCGGGGGATGTGCTGCGTTCCACCGCCATATTGCCCGCCATCAAAAAAAACAATCCGGGTTGCTCCGTCTGGTGGGTCACCGAGAACTCCTCCAAACCCCTTTTAGAAAAAAATCCCTATATCGATGTTCTGTTGGGTGTGGATGGTGTTTTAGCGGGGCTGCTTGACGCCACCTCGTTTTCCCAGGCGTTCAATTTCGATA
>CAYXYA010000222.1:0-4206 GCA_964469185.1 uncultured bacterium
TCTTGGATTCCTTCTCAAGCGGTATCGCCATTTAGGCCGTCCCCTTTCCCTGGTTTCCCCCGCCTTGTCCACGTCCCGATGACCCGCGGCCCCCACCTCGGTTTCCTTGTTTGGGAGTAAACCTCTCCGCCTTGAGCCTTTTGGCGTAATTGGAAACCAACTCGTGTTTCTTCTTTTCATTGGGGGACATGGAATCCAAATTCTTGGATTCACCCTTGAGCCTCCCCGCGATGACATTGCCGGAGGTCTTCCTCATGAATTCCGCGATGGGGTTGTCCGATCCCCCTTTTTGGCTGGGCCTTCCCCCTACGGCCCCAATCCTGGCTATCGTGTTAATTCCCTTCATGGCCTTTTGACCCGCCAAAGCGCCGCTAGCGGTGCCAACGCCTGGAATAATGGAACCAACCGCCGCCCCCGTCGCCGACGCAACGGCTTGGCCCGTTTCTCCAGTCACGTTCTTCATCCCTCCAAAAACTCCAAGTCGGGCTTTATTGGTGTCCTTGGTAAATTCCTTCAAGCCCTCTCCCTTCAGGTTGGCCCCGGAAAAGGTGGTAAAAAGGGACGCGAATTCCTGGACATTGGCGATGAGTTGAAGACCGGCAAGGATGGCGACTGCGGTTAAAAGGGAATTCACCCCGATGGTTTCCACGCCCCAATTGATATTGGGAATGAGGTAAAGCCCTACCAGCGTGATGGCCCAAATGACCGAATAGAGAAGTAGCTTGGTGAAATACCTGGCAGCTCCCCAAAAAATGGGAGCCGTTGCCGGGTGTCCCAAACATCCAATAAAAACGGGGCCAAGCACAAACAAAACCCAAATGTTGAGGACTTGGAAAAACTTTGCGAAGATCACCATGAAGCAGGTGATAAGCCCCCAAATAGCGACTCCGCACTTAATGAACCCAGCCGCGAATTGCGCCAAGCGGCTCTTGTTAATAGGTTGCTCCGGGTTATTGGTGGCTGTTCCGATGTTAGGGGCGGTTTGACCCAATGGGTCTTGACCCAGTGGGCCTTGGCCCTGCTCACGGGGAAACTGGATTCCGTTATCCTGGACCAATCCATGGAGTGAAAAAGGTGTCGTAGCCTCGCCCTGGATGACTGGCTGACTTCCGATCCGGTCGGCTCCTCTTAAAATGAGAAAATGGACAATGGTAGGAATTCCAAGAATGAGGATAAGGCCCCCCACGGCCTGGAAAAACTTGTAATTCCCTTTTTCCGATTCCCCGCTCGATACCGCCGAATAGCAGTTGTAAAATCCGATGACCACCAGGGAAATGGAAACCAGGTAAATCAGGTTCCAAATGATCCCTTGCGAGGTAATGAAATTTCCCCGGTAGTCGATTTGCGAAAGGGAAACCGCCGCCGTCCCAGTTCCCGAGTCCAGGTCGATGTTTTGAAATCCTTCCAAAACCCCTGAAGTTCTCAAGGTGTTCTGGTTGTAAATGTAATACCCCATGGAAGTGACGGCATTTGACAGGAAGGAATGGATGGAAGGCCAGCCAAAAAGGGAAAGAAAAGCCGCCACAAACCCAATCAAGACACCTGCGTCCACAAAACGGTTCCAAAGACCCGACGACCTCTGGCCGGTATCGATCACGAATCCCACAATGAGGATAAAAAGTCCCGTGCCGCTCGTGATTTTCAGAATGTTCAATACCACCTGAATGGCGTTCCCGCCGTTATTCGCGCCGCCCGAAACCCCTATCAGTGCCGTATAGGTTTTTGGCGAAGCCAGGTCGGGGATATAAATAAGGAAGGTGCCGATGTATTTGTCGTAAATCTTGAAAAGGGTCTGGATGGCCCAATTCCCGATCCTATCCATACCGGTCGCGATCCAATCCCCGGCGTGTTTCGCCATGGAATCGAAAATCCCGTCCGAGACACCATCTTTTATGCTCTGTTGGGACGGCCCGCTGTCGGTGGACAACACGGATAGGGCACGGGCTTCCATCGCGGATAGAAAAAAACAAACGAGGATAAGAGATAAAATTTTTAGAAGCATTTTTCCATCAATTCCCTGAAAGAACGGAACTGACAGGCCTGGCCCCGTATTCCCCGGCTTTCAATAAAAGGTAATTCAGCACAACTCCCACCATGAGGATGCCGATGATGGAAAGGACACTTCCCCAAATCCTGTCTTTTGCGCTCGGGTCCCCTTTGCTCGAATCGGCAAGGTGGTCTATCCCGTTCTTGACGCACTGGATGATCTTCCAAAGGCCGTAAGCGTCCAAAACGGACAGGATAACCATCTTGACCGGGGATAGTTCCGGCAGGCTGGTTAAGGCTTGGGCCTTGGCCGAGCCCGCGATCAAAAGCAGGAAAGCTCCTGTCCCAAGTTTTCCCACTGAATTGAAAATTCTTTTTTTCATGACTTAACTCCCTTTTTTATTGTGCCGAAAACTCATTGAGCCGATGGCGGTCCTCCCGCGTTGGTGGAATTCTGCGACTGCCGGGGGTTTAGGTTGACACTCCCCAACTGGTTCATCACCGCACTCCCTCCCGTGTAAACCACGTTGGCCCCGGTGTTGTCGGCGACCCTTGATGGATTTTGCCCTGTGGCAAGTGATGTCCCTGCCACCTGTCCCGTCCCTAGTAACGAGGACAAATTGGGAATACCAAGGGCCTGTAGAATTTGCGACACAGCAAAGGTTCCAAGGATGCCGCCTAGCCCCCCGATGATGCTTCCTATGACCTGGTTGAAAGCTGAAACCAACTGGCTCTCGCCCTGGGTCGGCTGGTATCCCGGCGGGACATAGGGTTTGGGGACGGCGGAAACTTGGTTAGCCGCTTGGTCGGCGGCCTGGATGTTGCCGCTTTGAAGGGCCTGAGCCTCCTGGGTGTAAAGGATTCCGATTTTTTGGAATTCCGGGTCGTCGCTTTGCTTCAACTGGGCCGCGTATTGGTTCAACTGGTTGGCGCTGTTCAGGGCGAAAGCCGTCCCCGCTGTCTTGGCGAGCTGTTGGCTCAAGGTGGAAAGGCCGTCCATGACTTGGGACTTGGCCCAATCGCTCTTACGGGCTTGGTTGAATTGGTCGGCCGTAAAGCAGGTGTTTCTTTTGGAAAGGCCGGCATAACTCCGTGAGGCGAAGGAATTGTTGGTTTGAGATGTCTTGGGAAAGGCGAATAGCTGTTTCATGAGCCAATCCCGGAAATCAATGACGTTGCTCCTCAAGGATTCCTCAACCTTCAGGTCACTGGGGGTAGGGCCGCCAAAGGTAGGTCGGCCAACAAAAAGAACCAATAGCGTAAAAACAACAATCCTTTTCATGCCGGTCTTCCATAAAGCTTTCAATGGGGCCGGTATGGTGCCTAATTCTTTGTATGTTCTTTCCATCGTCAATCGAGCCATGCCGTGCCCCTTTTCTTCATGGCAAAAAGACATCTGGCCACGTGTTCGGGATACTTCACCCCGGCCAAGGCAACAGTGAATTCTTTCCATCCCGCCGTTTCGATAAAGACGTCACCGATCTTGAAAATCCTCTGATAAAGGGTCTGCTTGCAGGAAATTTCGGTAATCTCGACAAAGGGAATGGATCTTGAGCGGCTGTCAAAAAGCCCTGTTCTCACCTCAATCCGGTCAGGCCAAAAGACATAATGGATGCTGAGGATGTACCACTTGACGAGGGTGTAGAAAAAGACTTCCAACCAGACAAAGAAGATATCGACGTAAAGATGCCTCGCGCCAAACGGCAAAAGCAGGAACAAACCAAACGGGAGAAGATAAACGGGCAGGCATTGTAAGAGAGAAGGATGAATTCCTTCTATTTCCGGCCCTGAAATTTCGCCCAAAATCTTTTCCATATTCATCCTCTTAAAAATTTTCCTAAAACAGTTGGATAAAAGCCGGGTCCGAATCCTGTGTGACGTAAACCGTCAGGCCAAAATCCTTCAGGTAGGGCCTGTCCACCCGTATCCGGCATTTGTAGGGGTTGTCCGTTGACCCCGTTCCCTTGAGGAAAACTTCTCTGGTGGATTGGCGTTTGAGAAGCCATCCTTGGATCGCTTGGTCGCTGGTCACGTCCACGATGAAAGAATTGCCCATATCCGTTAACTCAACCCCCAACTTGGCCTTGTCGGTTTCGGTTTGGAATTGGTAAACCTGGGTCTTGAATTCAGTCGTTGGTTCCGCCTTTTTCCGCGCTTTTGCCTTCGTGGTTTTGGCGGATGTCCCCTCCTGCCCCATTCCGTCCGTTGTTGGTTCCATAG
>CAYXYA010000223.1:0-1275 GCA_964469185.1 uncultured bacterium
GTCAGGCATGTGTTCGGGTGTTGTAGGTAACCCGGCTTCCACGACAGGGTGAACGCCTCCCGCTTTGCGGGCGGCGAGTTTGCAGTTTAAAGTTCGTAGTTAGAAGTTAACTTCGAACTACCAACTCCTAATTCCTAACTCTTCCGAAGGAAGCGTATGTCCCCACAAGTCATAGCTCTCAAATGGCGCCCCCAGGTCTTCGCCGACATGGTCGGACAGGAACACATCACCCGCTCCCTTCAGAACGCCATGAAAGCCAACCGCGTAGCCCACGCTTATATTTTCGCCGGACCCCGGGGCGTCGGCAAGACCACTACCGCCCGCATCTTCGCCAAAGCGCTCAACTGCCGCGACTTGAAGGACGGGGAGCCCTGCAACGCCTGCGACCTTTGCGAGGACGTCAACCGCGGTTCGGCCATGGATGTCATCGAGATCGACTCCGCTTCTTTCAACGGCGTGGACAACATCCGCAATCTCCAGGAACAGGTCGGCACCTTCCCCGCCAAGGGAAAGTACAAGATCTATATCTTTGACGAGGCGCACCGGATCTCGAAAGCCGCTTTTGACGCCTTCTTGAAGACCCTGGAAGAGCCTCCCGCCCACGTGATCTTCATTTTGGCTTCCACGGAGATCCACGAGTTCCCCGCCACCGTTCAATCGCGCTGCCAGCGGTTCGAGTTCAGGTCCATGAGCCTCGAGACCCTGATGAAGCAGCTGCGCCGCATCAGCGACGCGGAGAAGATCGAGATCGACGACAAAGCCCTTTACCAGATCGCCCGGTCCGCCGGCGGCTCCATGCGCGACAGCCAAAGGACCCTCGATCAATTGGTGGCTTTCTCCGGTAAAAAGATCACCCTCGAGGATATCCGGGTCGTGCTGGGCACCATCGAGGGCGAAGTCTATATGAAGTTAGTGGAGTCAGCCGTGCAGCAGGACGCCCCCGCGGCGCTGACCATCGTCAAGGGCATGATCGAGGGCGGTAAGGATCTGGAGCATTTTTACAACGGGCTCCTGGAAACTTTCCGGCATTTGGCGGTGGCGAAGGCCTATCCTTCGGCGGCTTCCACTTTTATTCCCCTTTCAAAAGAAGAGGTTGAAAAACTGGTCCAATACGCGTCGCAGATGGACGAAGCCCAGATCCTGTCTTCCCTACGCCTCCTCATCGAGCAGGAATGGGCCTTGCGGCATTCGGCGAACCCCCAGATCGTTCTGGAGACCGTCGTGCTCGAGCTTTCCCGTCTGAAAGGGCTCACTTCTGTCGGTGATCTATTGAAA
>CAYXYA010000223.1:1285-4178 GCA_964469185.1 uncultured bacterium
GTGAAAAGCGGCGCCGTCCCTTCGATCCCGGTCTCAAAACCCGCCGCGCCTGTCTCACGGCCCGCACCCGCGGCTTCAGCGCCCGCTTCAACTAAACCCATTCATCAACAAGTTCATTACCAGTCGATGTCTCCTCGGGTCCAGGAAGGTGAGCCTGTCTTCGCGGTCGATGAGATCGAGGAACCTGTCGCGGCCGAGGGCGATCCCGATATGGCCAAGCTCAAATCGCATTGGCAGGAACTTTTAGAAACGGTAGGCGTCAAAAACGCGACCCTGAAGGCAGTACTCACCGATACCCGTCCTAAGAGCATGGAGGACGGTACTTTGGTTCTGGTCTGCAAAAGCCAATTCCATCAGGAGAGAATGTCCACACCCGAAAACAAGATCCTCATGGAAGGTCTTTTAGAAAAGATCATCGGTCGCAAGATCAATCTGGTGGCGGTTTTGCCGGAAGGCGCCGCGTCCTCACCTGAGAAAGCCGCGGGTCTCCGCGCGCCAAAAGCCATGGCGGCCCCGAAGATCGACGTCAAAGAGTTAGAAAAAGAAGAACCCATTGTGGCCGCCACCATGAAATTGTTCGGAGCCAAGGTGGTCGAAGTGAAGCGGAACACCTCTCAAAAGTAATCTCGGGTTCTCTGGAGTCAACGATGGCCGATATGTTCAATCTCTTACGTCAAGCCCAGGCCATGAAAGAAAAAATGAGCCAGTTCCAACAAGAATTGGAAAACCAATCCTTTACCGGCACGGCTGAGGGCGGCGCGGTGACCGTCACCGTGAACGGCAAACATGACCTTCAAAAAGTGGCGATCGATCCCAAGCTGATGGCCTCGGGAGACACTGAAAAACTGCAAGAGTTGATCAAGACCGCGATCAACGACGCGGGCCACCAGGTCAACGCTAAGCTCAAGGCTGAAGTCGCCAAAATGACCGGCGGTCTCGGTCTACCGGGAATGTTTTAACGATGGCCGAATATCCCCCGTCCCTTGAGCGCCTCCTCCATGAGCTTGAAAAATTGCCTGGCATCGGCCCCCGAACCGCCCAACGCTTGGCTTTTCATTTATTGAAACAACCCGCGGATGTTTCAAAAGCTCTCGCTACCGCCCTAGTCGACGCCCGCGCGAAACTTCATCCCTGCAAGGATTGTTTTAACCTCACCGAAATTGTTCTATGCCACATTTGTTCCTCCTCCAATCGGGATCGGACAACCCTTTTGGTCGTGGAGGATCCCAGTGACGTCGTCGCCTTTGAGCGCGCCCACGAGTACCGAGGTCTCTATCATGTATTGGGAGGCAGCCTTTCGCCGTTGGAAGGACGGGGCCCGCAGGATCTGACGCTGGATGCCCTGGTGGATCGCGTCCAAAAAAATACCTTATTTAAAGAAATCATCGTGGCGACGGACCCTACCGTCGAGGGCGACTCCACCGGGCTTTATATCCAGCAATTGTTGAAAAAGTGCCCCATCAAGGTGACCCGCCTTGCTCGTGGATTACCTTCAGGAGGGGATGTAGAGTATGCGGACGAATCAACCCTTCTCAAGGCCCTAGAGGGCCGCAGAGAATTATAAGAAACCAATTCAACGCCAATTTCGTCTAATTTTCACAGGCCTAGCCGTGCGGATCGACCCTCTCGAGGGCCGAAGAGAGTCGCAAAAATAAATCCGGAGTGAAAAGAATATGAAAAAACTTTTTCTTCTATCCTTACTTATAATTACATCCATGGCCCAAGCCCAAGATCACACCATTCCCGCGAACGCGGCCTTGATCCAATACTCAGGGCGTTTTGACTTTACCGATCCCCTGGCTCCCCGCTTTGACTGGCCCGGATGCTCTATCACTGTCGCTTTCAAGGGAACATATGTCGGTTTTCTTTTAGAAGACGGCAAGAATAATTACGACGTCTACGTCGACAACAAACCCGTTACCGTCTGGGTCACCAAGCCTGCCCAAACCACTTACGCTCTTGAAGGTCTTCCTCCCGGCCAACATGTGTTGAAAGTCATCAAACGCACCGAAGCTCTTTGGGGCCCGTCCACTTTCAAAGGCGTGGTCTTGAGAGGTAACGAAGGTCTGCTCAAAGCTCCTGACGCTCCCTCCCGACGCATCGAGATCGTCGGCGACTCCTTCGTCTGCGGTTACGGGGCCGAGGCTACTACCATCAAGTGCGATGACTTGCGTCCTTATGAAAATGTCGACAAAGCTTTTGGGGCTCTGGTCGCCAAAGCTCTGAACGCCGAATATCACGTCGTCGCCTATTCGGGCAAAGGCATCATGCGCAACTACGGGGACAAACTTCAGCGCTCCGTCGATCCTTTCCCGCCCCTTTACGACCGCACGCTTTGCAACGACGACAAGCTCGCCTGGGATTTCACGAAATGGGTCCCGAACGCGGTCATCGTCCACCTGGGCACGAACGATCATTCCACCGAGCCCCATCCGGACGCGAAGGATTTCACTCAGGAATACGTCAAGTTCCTGAAACACATCCGCGAAAAATATCCCAAGGCTTTGATCTATTGTTTCGTCACGAGCGGTTGGCCTAATTTCAGTTCGGTCATCGATAAGATCGTGGAGAAGCGCAACAGCGCCGGTGACAAGCACGTATACATGGTGACCTACGGCCCGATCGCGCAGAACGAAATGGGCTGTGACTGGCACCCGAACTATCTCGCGCATCAAAAATTGGCCGACACGCTCGTGCCCGTTTTAAAAGAAGCTTTCGACTGGTAAGAAAGCCTGGATATAAGTCCTCTTATCCTTCCGCAAAACTTGACTTTTAGGGTCGGTGATTTAGACTATCCCTCCCCCGAGGGCTTTGTTTTCGGGGGTTTTGTGTTTACTGGTAACTTCTAACTTAAAACTCCTAACTCCTGGCTGGTTTTAGCCAGGTATATTCC
>CAYXYA010000224.1:0-4168 GCA_964469185.1 uncultured bacterium
CCTGCAAGCGATTGATGATTTCCATCGCCTTATTAGCCCCTAAAGCCTTTTCCAAAAGCTCATGCGCGTATTCAACGCCACCCTGAGAAATGTATTCTTGCGCCGCAGAAATGTTCAAAGCTTCGCGTATCACCGCGTCTTTTTCATCGGGTGATATCTTCCGCAAATTAGCGATTTGTAGCGTGACCTGCTCGACCGACTCTTCCTTCAAGTGCTGATAAACCTTGGCCGCCAAATCAGGGCCAAGTGATATCAGAAGAGCGGCAGCTTTTTGCTCGCCTGTTAACGCTGTTTTTTTAGTTTCCGCCATAAAAAACTACTCCTCAGAAAGCCATTTCTTGATGATTTGGGCGACGTTTTCAGGATTCTTATTCGCTATTTCAAAAAATTCTTTGCGGACCGCTTCCCGCTTTTTCGCATCCATCGCAGCTTCTGCTCTGCCTAAATCATCCGCAGTCATTTCAGTCGTGATGATATCTTCCACTTGAGGCATAGGCGGCTCTTCAATTACCAGTTCCTCAACATTTTCAACATACTGTTTTGCTCTTTTGGGCTTCAAAATGGATCGCAGGAACAAAAGGACTCCAAAGGCCATCAAAACCAACAGGCCGATTTTTCCCAGCGTCATATAAAGCGTCTGTTGGTTCTCCATTTGATTCTCCTTCAAACCTGCCAAAACTTGTGTGTTATCGAAGGGTACATTTTCAACATCGACTTGATCCCCTCGGCCCAAATCCAATCCTGCAGCAGCAAGCACCGCCGACCTGATCGCTTCCACCTGTTGAGGTTGAAGATTATCCACAAAAACGCCAACCGAAACTCGCTTCGGGGAACCCGGAGCAACGACATTATGTTTTACGGTGCGGTTGATTTCATAATTGGTCGTACTTTCCTCTTTGGAATATTGCGAATTAGCACCTGCGACCGAGGCTTGATATCCCGGAATGTTAGAATCGGTCCCAGGCACTCCACCAACCACCGTTGTTGGGTACGCCCCATCTCCCACATATTGCTCTTTTTTACTCTGTGTCGATCTGGCAATGCCTTGTCCATCCACCACAGGCTCGAAAGTTTCAGAGTCGTTTTCAGTTTTATCAAAATTAAGCTCAGTCGAAACCGACACCGCAAAACGATTGTTTCCACCCAAAACCTTATTCAGCATCCCCGTGATTTTACGTTCCAAATCTTTTTCATAGCTTTGCTGAACTTCCATTTGGTGCAAAGTCAATTTGGCTTGCTGCGTTAAAGTGCTTCCATCAAGATTACCCGGGGCATTCTCTTGTTGTTCCTCAACAATAAAACCGGAAAGAATATTTCCGCGACTGTCGACAACATTGACGTTTTCAGGCTTCAATCCCTCCACACTCGCGGCCACCAAATGAACGATTCCCCGAACTTGATCGCGTTTCAATTGAGAATCAGCTCTCAGATCGAGAACAACTGATGCGGTTGTAGATTTTTCCTTTTCAGTAAAAAGTTCAGGCTCCGGGATAACAATGCTGACTCGAGCACTTTGAATTTGCTGTAAGCTTCCGATCGTTCGCTGCAATTCCCCTTCTAATGCCCGTTTATAATTTACCTTTTGAGTGAAATCCGTTGATCCCCATTTCGGTTCGTCAAAAATTTCATACCCAACGCCGTTGCCTTTGGGTAAACCCTGCCCAGCCAAAGTCAACCGGGTGTCATAAACTTTTTCAGAAGGAACCAGAACCATCACCATCTTGTCTTTGGTCGCGAGCTTATAAGGAACGTTTTGTTTTTTTAATTCGGCGGTAACTTCTCCGGCGTCTTTTTGTTCCAAATGGGAATAAAGAACTTCGTATTGTCCTCGGGAGGAAAATAGGATCAATGCCAGTAATCCAGCAAAAATAACCGAAGGAACCGCAATTACCAGAATTTTTTGCGCACGGTTGAATCGCGTCCAGGCTTCGTTAAACTGCTCAATCAATTGTTGAAAAAAATTATTCAAGCCACCCTCGCCAAAATATGATCAAAACTTAATAAATCAAACTCAAACCTGCATTTGAATAACAGATTGATAAGCATCCAGGACTTTATTTCGAACCTGAATGGCATACTGTAAAGTCATTTCCGCTTTTTCCATTGAAATCATGACGTCATGTAAATTGTCTGGCCCTCCTGTGGCAAGGCCCTTAATCACATCAGTCGCCCCAACCTGACTGGCGTTCAAATCCATGATCGCTTTACCCAGTAAATCTTTAAAACTCGCAGGCGAAATCTCGGCCGCGTTCTGAGAAATGTCCATCGAAGCAATAGGAGCAATAGGTTGAATCGGACTTTGTGTTAGCGAAATAGGCATCTGAATTGGTTGAATTTGCATTATCATCAAACCCCTAATCTGTTTATTGGCGTTGCTTTAAAACTTACTTCCCTATTGAAAGAGCCTGCAAAGCCATGGATTTAGTGGCGTTAAACGCCGTGATATTGGCCTCATACGCACGACTTGCTGAAATCAAATCCACCATTTCATTCACTACATTGACGTTTGGATAAGCCACATATCCTTCAGCATTGGCATCCGGATGCCCTGGGTCATAAACCATTTTTGGGGCTGTCGGGTCCTTTTGAATCGACGTCACTCGAACTCCCGCAGCAAGACCATCTGGGGTCATCGTCGGCATGAAAGAAGAAAAAGCTGGCGCCGCATCAAAACGAGGCGAAAAAGTGACACGTTGGCGAATATAAGGTCCGCCTTCAATGGTTCGAGTCGTATTCGCATTCGCGATATTGTTAGAAATAACATCCATCCGAAGACGCTCCGCGGTTAAAGCTGAAGCGGAAATAGAAAAAGGCGCAAACACACCTGAAAGAGCACCCATCGATTAGACCTTCCCTTCAGAAATCGCGTGTTTAATGTTGACGATATACCGGCTGGTAACATCGGCCAAGCTATTGTAGAGCAAATTATTTTCCGCTAACAACCCCGACTCCATTTCCAAATCTACATTATTGCCGTCATTACGCCCTATTGTTTCTGAAATCGTCCTTACATCCGGATGAAAGTTATTCAGCGAGACCGTTTGAGGCTGAATCGGAAAATGCATGGGGTTTGTCCGCCATAGAGGTGAATCAGGCGCGATATCCAAAGCCGTTTTAAGCTTGTCCTGAAATGAAACGACCGATCGTTTAAAATTCGGGGTGTCAATATTGGCGATATTATTAGCGATCACTTGATGTTGAAGTGCCAGAGAATCCAAACTTTTTTGCAAAATGACCATTGGATCGGAAAAGGAAATCGGGTTTATCACACTAACTCCTAAAGTTTCGGTGAACGATCCAAACTTCACAAATCGAAAAAAGACGAATCAACAAACCCACCACACTCAAAAACAGCGGATCCGACCTGCGTGAATAAAAAAACTGTTCAGATTTCCGTCACAAGGGAAAAAGTCCTGTCATTATGGCAAAGGTTCAATCTCTGTCAAGGATTAAGCCCTTCAAATACAACGCTTTTTCGACTTTCTATAGTCGCTCCGACAGTTAAAAACTTGACACAATTTCACTTTAAAAACTCAGTCAACAACTCGAAAAAATCCCTAATTTAATTTTCCGCTTTTTTCCATGGCCAACAATGCTTTGATTCCCCTGAGGTTGATTCCTTGGTCGGAAAAACTCGCGATTCGCTTGCACAAATGGAGATCTTTTTCATCGTAAATTCGAGTTCGGTTTCCACCAATGCGAGAAATTTTCAATAAGCCGAGCCGCTCCCAATTTCGAAGAGTCTGCTCGTGAACTCCAAGTTTAGTCACTATTTCTTTTATGGTTAATATCATTTCGATCACTTTTGAACGTTGATAACACTTGGCTAAGCTTGATGACAGCGTCATTGTAGAAAGCATTTGAAGATTGAAAAGAAATAAGGAGTTATAAAAGCATAAAAATGATTTTTATTTTCACAAAGCACTATATTCGGTATATCAATGAGGACAGCCACAACATATAGATAACTACTCAATAACGGGATTATAGCAAGGGTTTTAAGTCGCCTTGAATGAGGCAATTGAGGAAAATTTGGAATCGAAAAATTTTATGAGAAGACCCCGAGGGATAAATAAAGGGGTCAAAATAAATGAGCCACTCCCTATCAAATAGAAAGTGGCTCAGCCTAACGAATTAGACTAGATACGACCCTGGCGGCGCATCAAAG
>CAYXYA010000225.1:0-4167 GCA_964469185.1 uncultured bacterium
GATCCAAGACCGCGCGACGGTCGCGAAGTTGAACCGCGTTACGGACAGGATCGTGAACGGTCAAACCCTCGCGAGATCGATTCAGGCCGAAAACCTCATGCCCAAGACCGCTGTGAAGCTTCTGGAAGCGGGGGAAGCCTCCGGGAAATTGGATGAAATGCTCCAGGAGATCGCCCAATATTACGAAGAAGTGCTGGAGAACCGGATGGGGCGGATCATGGCGTTGGTGGAGCCTTTGTTCATCCTATTGGCCGGGGTTTTGGTCGGCACGGTCATCATCATTATGTATCTCCCTATCTTTCATCTTTCGGACGTCATCAAATGAAACATCCCTTCACCAAAAAGTTCCTGGGTGAGATCCTGCTTTCCAAGGGCCTGATCAATCAAAAGCAGCTGGAAAAGGCCTTGGAACAAAGCCAAGGACACATCGGCGAACGGCTGGTGCGCAACCAGT
The DNA here is from genome assembly GCA_964469185.1 of uncultured bacterium. Taxonomy (GTDB): domain Bacteria; phylum Oederibacteriota; class Muellerivitia; order Muellerivitales; family Muellerivitaceae; genus CAYXYA01. The sequence continues at coordinate 455 of CAYXYA010000225.1, forward strand.
TCGCGACTTCCGAGCAGGTGGCGGAGGGTTTGGCGGAACAGTTCCATATGCCTTACGTCAATTTACAGAGTCACACCATTCCTTCCGAAATGTTCGAACACCTCTCCGCGACCGATTCGTACCGCCTTGGCGTGCTGCCCTATCGGGTGAACGGCAAGGGTCTGGAAATTGTGATCAGCGACCCTTTGAATCTTCACGAGGTCGAGGATCAGCTGGAGCGGATTTGCGGGACCAAAGTGACGCTTTTAATGGGCAGTCAAGAGGCCATCAAGGGGGCGCTTGAAAGAAGCCACGCGATCTCCGCCCTGCTTCAGGACATCTCGGTCGATTTCAAACAGGAAAAGGGAGAGGAAACCGTCAAGAGTTCCGTTTCCGCCGAGACGGTCCATGAGGACGCGGGTTCCATCATCAAGCTCATCAACACCATCCTTCTGGCGGCCCTGCAAAAACGGGCGAGCGACGTGCATATCGAGACCTATGAATCGGGAACCGTCATCAAATACCGCATCGATGGCCTTTTATACCCCGCGACCGAAAAACTGGATTTTAAACATCATAAGTCCCTGGTCTCTCGGGTGAAGGTCATGGCCGAGCTGGACATCTCCGAAACGAGGATCCCGCAGGACGGGCGTTTTAAACTGCGTTTGAACGGTAAAGACATCGATTTCCGCGTGTCGGTTTTGCCAAGCGTTTTTGGGGAGGACGTGGTCATCCGTATCCTGGACAAGACGGCCCTGAACGAGGCCTTCAGCCAACTTTCGCTGGATAGTCTCGGCTTTTCAGCCGAAACCTTGAAGAAATTCAGGAGAAGCATCCGTGAGCCTTACGGCATGGTGCTCATTACTGGCCCCACGGGAAGCGGCAAGACGACCTCGCTTTACGCGGCTTTGAACGAGATCAACGACGGCGAGGAGAAGATCATCACCATCGAGGACCCGGTGGAATACCAACTCAACGGCATCGTCCAGATACCGGTCAACGAGAAGAAGGGCCTTAACTTCGCCAAGGGGCTTCGGTCCATCCTGCGGCACGACCCCGACAAGATCATGGTGGGTGAAATTCGCGATATGGAGACGGCCCAGATCGCCGTTCAGTCGGCCCTGACGGGACATCTGGTTTTCACGACCGTCCACGCGAACAACGCGGTGGACGTGATAGGCCGTTTCAACCACATGGGCGTGAACATTTATAGTTTTGTGTCGGCTTTGAATTGCGTGATGGCCCAGAGGCTCATGCGGATGATATGTCCCCATTGCAAAAGCGAGGAAAAGATCAGCGCGGAAGTCTTATCGGCTTCGGGACTGGACCCGGCGACTTATTCCAAGGAAGTTTGGTACGCGGGAAAAGGCTGCGACCACTGTAGCCGCACAGGTTATCGGGGACGCATGGCGGTGGCGGAGTTCCTCGACCTGACCCCGGCCATTCGCGAGATGATCGTGGATAAAAAGCCTTTGGACGACATCCAAAAGGCGGCGATGAAGGACGGGATGGTTCCGCTCCGCAAAGCGGCGCTGGAAAAAGCACTGAAGGGTGAAACAACGCTCAAAGAGGTCAACCGTGTCACCTTCGTGGATTAGTGCTTCAACGCCTTGCCTGGGAGTTGGTATCGGGCGCCAGGCTCTTTCGGGAGCCTTGACCCGCCAGGTGAACGGCAAAAACCATTTGGAGTGGTACCGGGAATTTCCATTAAGCGATGAAATTTTCACGACCGCTCCCACGGCGGAAACGAAAGATGCGTTGTTCGCCGCCGTCCGATCTTTGATGGAGGGTGCGGGGAAGTCTTACGTCTCGATCCAAGTGTCGTTGCCTGATCCCGCCGTCCGGTTCGAGGTCTTCGAGATCGATAAACCTCTTAAGAACAAAAAAATGACGGATGAATTCCTGGCCTGGCGGTTTAGCCAGGACGCCTCTGAAAAAGAAACTCCTTGGGTTTGTTCCAGCCAGGCGCTGGGAAACGAGCAGAATAAGTTCCTGCTGTTAGGAACGGCTTTGGATGGACGGTGGCTGGCATGCGTCGAAGAAGCCTTTCGGGCGGCGGGCGCTTTCCCTTCCGTCATCGACATGGGACTTCACCACCGCTTTAATTTATTTCATGAGATGTTCGAGGAACTTCAAACGGGAAGCGTGGTCATCGCTTTAGAACCCGACTATTGGAGCCTGGGGTTGGCGGATGGACAAGCGAGACTTCGATTCGCGCGCTCGAAGTGGCTGGAAAAATCCGGGTATTCTAAGGATGTTCTCGAATCGATCGCGACCGACGCCGAAAGGACGATCCTGTCCTATGTTCATTCCGGCGATAACCGCGCCTTTGAGCGTGTTTTTCTCATGGCGTCTTCCGCGCTGGCGGGACCCATGACGGAGGTTTTGAATAAGAGGATCCAGGGTGGTTGCACTCCTCTCTCCCTCGATGGGAAATGGCAAATGGACGGCGGTCTTGACCCGGCCAATATTTTTCTTTCGACCTTAGCGGCATCCCTTCAACGGTCGGGCGACAGATCCAAGGCGGCCGCCCGATCATGAGACTGAACACCAATTTTGTTTTCCCTTATGACCGAACCATTCCTCTTTGTGCCGGCGCCGGATGGTTTGCCGCTGTGTTGGGACTGACGCTGGGGATCTATCTGACGATGGGAGCCCTGCGGATGAGGGCCGAAACTCCCGCTTTGAGCGGGAAGCTGGACCAGTTGACGCAAAAGGGAGTCGTCTCCGTCAAACCCGCGGACATGCCTTCTCCCGCCGCTCTTGCCGCTTTTCAAAAGCGTTTGAAAAAGATCAACCGTCTTCAGGTGGGGGGCGGCTTGCCGGTGTCGGGGATCCTCTCCCATCTGGAGGCCTTGATGCCCAAAGGCGCGAGGCTTTTGAGCTTGAAACACGAACAACATTCGGGCGAAGTTCAATTGGTGATGGAAGGGAAGGATCCCGCGGTCCTTTCCCAATTCCTGAACGGCATGGAGAAAGACGCTGTATTTTCCAAAGCCGTTTTGACGAGACAAAATCAAGGCCAAGAAGGAAAAGAGATCCAATTCTCGGTCCAACTGACGGAGAAGAGGCTTGAGACGGCCGCGGTCGGGGAGCGTAAAAATTGAAGGCTCTTCAACATCTCTTTGGTTTTTTTCTTTATTCCCTGCGGCATTCCCAAGTGAGGATGGCTGTCAGGGTATCGGGCGTCGTTTGGGTTTTGTGCCTGATCGTTTTGATCTTCTCCATTCCGGTTTTTTACCGGCACGAGAAGATCCAACAGGAGTTGAACTCGCGGATCGAGGAGCGGGAATTGATGAAGCGCGCCGGGCGGGTATTCGGAGATTACGCGCGGATGATCGAGCGAGTGAACGCCATCGAGAAAAAATGGAGCGCTTCCACCGGACAGGCCCAATTGATCCAGGAGTTGAACCGTCTTTGCGCCAGGAACGACCTGAAGATGATCTCGGATGACTTTGAACCCGAAAGAAGCGGTCAAGCGGAGGATCGATTGACGCAGGAAGTGGTCGTCCGGGGAAGTTACTCGGATTTCCGGCGTTTTCTCCTCGATGTTGAGGGTTTGCCCACTTTAACGGTGGTCACGGAGACCCGTCTGGAAAGCGGCGGAAACAAGCCGGGGTTGGTTCGGGCGACGCTTCGGCTGGTGACCTATCAGGGGCAAAGATCATGAACCGGCGGCTCATTTATCTACTCGTTCTTATCGTGATCTTGGTCTTGCGGAATGCTTGGCGCTG
>CAYXYA010000226.1:0-4115 GCA_964469185.1 uncultured bacterium
GAACCGAAGCATGAGTTCAAACGCGAACACAAACATGATGCTAAACAGGAAACACCAGTTCCTATTCGGCATCGCGAAAGTCCAGTGGAGGCTTCGGGTCCTATCGAAAATTCTGCGCCCGATCGTCCCGCTAGAATTGGGCCCAAGAATCGCCACGCGGATGGACGCCACCAACGCCGTTCGGAGGAACATCACAAACGCATGGGTCAGACAGAAGGGCAGCCCTCCGTGGCCTCGTCGAATGCACCTGAGAATGAAGACCGTCAGCCGAATTTCGAACAATTAGAAGGCCAAGCTTCTTTCAGCGCGGCGCAGAAAATGACGACGCCCTGGGATAAAACACGTCGTCCACAAAACCGTAGCTTTGACCGCAATCGCGAAGCTTATGGGCGGCCTTCGCATGATCGTCCGCGTCGTCCTTTTGGGGACCGTCCCAGGAACGACCGCCCCTTCCGTGGCGGCGGAGAATTTAGGAATCAAAGTGGCAACGAAAACCGTGAGGTCGACGGGAACAAGGAGCAGGCGCCGCGGCAAAACAACCGTCCCGCGTACCGTTCTTTTGTGCCTCGGCCGGGCGGTCAGCCCGCGGGAGATAAGCCGTTTCGAAGTGAGAACCGCTTTGGCGGGGATCGTCGTCCGGGAGGGCATCGTCCTGGAGGCGAGCGCCGGCCTTTCAAATCTAACCGTCCATTTGGGGACCGTCCGATGGGAGATCGCAAGCCCTTTGGCGAACGTAAACCCTTCCGCTCGGACAGACCGTTTGGGGATAGACGCCCCTTCAATTCCGGTGGTCCTTCGGGAGACCGAAAACCATTCCGCTCAGACAGACCTTTTGGCGATAAACGTGGGTTCAATACGGGTCGTCCTTCAGGAGACCGCAAACCTTTTCGGTCGGATCGTTCGGGCGGCGACCGTCCGTTCGGGGATCGTCCCTCAGGCGAACGTCGTCCTTTCCGTCCTAGCGGACCCGGCGGTGGAAACAACCGGCCCAATCGGTTTGGTAAGCCTTCTTTTAGGCCCAAAACCAGTTAGGCCCCGCTTGAAACCTTAGACTTTTAATAACCCGTAAAACAAAAAAGCCCCGAATCCACATGGACTCGGGGCTTTTTTGTATTTCCAAAACGGATATCTCTTCTAAGCTAGGACAACCAAATCGGAAAGACTTTTGTTACACCCCACATTTGCCATTTGAGAGATAGAAGACTAGGTGGAAATAGGCCATCTGAATTGGTTATAACCGAATCAAGAGAAGAACAGCTGGCGTTGTTTTTGAACATGGGCCAATCATTGGCAAAAAACTGTGGTGCCAACAGTCATTTATTCGACTTGATTTTTTTCTTCAAAAAATAAAATCCACCAACCAATAAAGAACATAAAATTAAATAAATAATATGCTTCATTTGGTGTTTATCATCTCCCACCACATTGAAAAAAACCAAATAACACGCAAAGATCAGTACCACAAAACCTTGTTTTTTATTTTCATCTTTTTGAGCGAATTTTGATTTTCTATTATTTTTAAGATCTAAAGAAATATAAAACATAACACCGCACATTGTCAAAATTATCATCACAACAATCGGAAGCGGAAACGAATATTTATCTGAACAAATAAGCACGAAATAAAAAAATCCAAGAATAAAAAAAATGAAGTTTTTTTTAAAAAATGAACCCTTTCTTTTCATCTTGTTTCCTTTATTAATTTGGTCGAGACATAATAACTAATCGCCCATGAGGATCGGTTGTGACAATACTTCCCTCTTGTAACAGGTGATTGTAGTGTTCGCAAAACATCTTCCATTTTTTCTTGCGCAAGCACGAGAGGTTTTCCACCTGGGCGGGCGTTCGTAGGAGCTCATACCCGTTTTCTACTTCTTGACGGCCTTGAACGGCACGTGGTCCTGACTGAGCACGGTTTGGTAAAAGTTAAGCAAGTCGTTATAAGGCTTTCCGGGTTCGATGACGCGTTGTTTAACTCCTAGGTACCGCTCGTATGACAAGGTGCCGAAGTCCAATTTCGAGTTGGCGAAAAATTCGGCCACGCTGTTGCTGATCGACCCGTCTTTGGGCAGTTGTTTCACTTTGAAATTTTTAGGAAGCTTCACGACGACACGGGTGATCGAGTTGAAACTCTGTGGAATGACCACAGGGGTTTGGCGCGCGTCCCTTAAGGTTTCGAAAAAGTCCTCCACATCCTCGAAGACCAACGGATAAAAAGCCATATCGCCTTTGGGCGAGAACTGGGCGAAATGAGGGACCTCGAAGGTGTAATGCACATCCAGGGGTTTGGTCAGGTCCTGGTAATTTCCATAATGATAGTCGGTCAGGACCGTTCCCGGAAAACGCTTGGAAAGCCCCTTAAGGACCATCTCTTTGCGCTTCTCGCCGCTTTTGGCGCGGAAAAACTCGCGTAGGGACAGATCCGCGGAACCGAAAGATTGCAAGTCTACAGTACAGGTCAAATGGCCGTCAGCCGAAAGTTCCATCACGACGTCCCTTTCCTTCCGGTGGTCCTTGGCGTTAAAGGCGGAGGTGGTTTTCCAATTGAAGGGGGTAAAGACGGCCAACGCGTCCCTGCCTAAAGCTGAAAGCGGCAAATTGCCGGGAGCGGCCAGGGGTTCGGTCGGATCCATCCAGATCAGGTTCTTGCCGGTGGGAACCGCCACCAAAACCCCGTTCAATTGCGAAAGGGCCGGCAGGTCGGGGATCAGCTCGCCGCTGGCAGCGTCGCGATAGAGGTAAATTTGGGCGTCGATCTTGACGGCTTTGAGCGCTGCTGTCAGCAGAACGGCTAGATCGTGAGAATCCGCTTTGCCGCTCTGGAGGATATTCTTCAGGGACCGGTCCGGGTTCAAATAGATCGGCAGGCCCGTATCGACCCAGTCTACTTTTTCATGCACCAAGTTCTTGATCTGAATGATGCGGTCCATCAGCGGGGCGGTCGTGTTGCTCGCGGCCTCGCCCACGAAGTCGTTCATGACGGAGGCATCAGTGTCGATGATCTGTTTGACCCGCTTGCGGTAATCGAACACCGCGTCACCCCAACTTTTGTTGAGCGAAAAGGCGGTCATCGGCGCCAAGTCCTGCGCGGCCGGTTGGTAACTTTCAAAAGGAAGAGGATCGAGAGTTCCTTTCATATCGAAAGAAATGATCTTTGTGGAGTCCGCTGTATCTTCCACCACGCTCAAGTTATCCGGAGCCCGAAGGCGGATGGCGTAAAGAGGGATGTTCTTTGGGATCTTGAGGGTCATGTTTTTCTGGATAGAAGGGATCGTGTCGTTCCAAAGCACGGCGAAACTCGATTCGGCCGGAACTGGGCGGGGGTTTTGGGAATCAAAATGGGTGTCCTTGTCGGTTGAAATGGCGATGTTCCTTGTCTCGAGGGTGTATTTCAACTCCAACGCCTGTCCGGCGCTTAAAGTAGGCAGGCGGGCTGTCTCGATCTTGGATAAAGAAGGAGGCAGGTTCGGTCCTGGGGCCGTCCATTGAACCTGGTCGTTATCCGGGGACTTGACGAAGTTTCCTTTATCGTCCAGGTCGTAAAACTGCAGGGTTTGGATCGAGAAGTTCTGGGAGTCTTGATTCAGGGTGGCGAGAGGCGAAAACGGGTGATCAGGCTTTACCCGGGCGGCCCAAATTTGATGGATTGTGATCTTCATGCTCCTATCCTGATGCCACTCGGCCTCGGTTTGGTCCAACACGTGGATGGCCTTCGGAGCGTTGGGTGATTGGAACTGACTGGCGGCTTGAGCCAGTAAGGCGGTGACGTTGGGCTCTTTTATGATGACGGGTGTCTTCGTCGGGGTAGGGGTTGGTTTTTGTCCGGCGAAAACAAGATTCGCTGTGCAAAAGTTTGAAAGTGCGAAAGTTAAAAAGTAAATAATGAAAAAGGTTTTCTTGGTCATAGACCCTTCGCTGAGGTGCGAAGGGTTTGGTGCTCTTGACGGTGAAAAAAGGTTTTTGACTTTCATGTTCAGTTTTTATTCCCCGCGTTTTTAAGGGCCCGTATCGCTTCCTTCATGTCCGGCGCGTTGAAGATGGCGGTGGCGGCGATCAGAAGGTTGGCGCCCGCTTCCAGCACTTGCGGGGCGGTTTTGGGTGAGATGCCGCCATCC
>CAYXYA010000227.1:0-4072 GCA_964469185.1 uncultured bacterium
ACCCCCAGATCCACAATCTGGTGCTCTAACCAATTGAGCTACTCCCACCATGTGCCTTCGCCTCGCGAAGTCATCTCAGGGGTCATCGATCCCCCAATCATCAAATTTCTCTATGATTTTTAGGGAAAAGTCCTAAAAGTGTAAAAGTCTGCCCCAAAAATGTAAAGGTTTTATTTACCCTTATACAATGAAAGATGGTGCGTACAGATTCTCATATTAAAAATTTCCAGAGAAATCAGCACTGTGCCATCTTCCGTATGCGTCAAAATGAACATTTTGACGCTCTTCTCAATGAAAGATGGTGCGCCTGCCCGGATTCGAACCGGGGACCCACTGCTTAGAAGCGCCTAAGACAATTTCGACACACATTCTGAAACGCTGAAGCTACAACAATGAAGTTACTTCGCGGCTTGGGCATCCATCACGCTTGTCTTATTCGTGTCAATCAGGGCTTCCGCTTTTTGTACCGCGTTCAAGCGGTCAACCCTGTCAATGCGGTTGTACCTCTTGAACATAGCGTAAGTCTTATGGCCCGAAATAGACATGATAACCGTATCACTCACCCCTGCCCTTCGAAGGTTTGTCACCGCGCAATGCCTCAAGTCGTGGAATCTGAAATTACTGATCCCCGCTTTGCGACAAGCCCTCAAAAAACTGGTCTTGATACTCTGGATGCGGTTCCCCTTGTAGGCAAATACGTAAGGGCTTCCAAGGGTTTTAGGAATCCGTTTGAAAAGCTCAACCAGCAAGCTACTCAACGGCACTTCCCTTTTCTCCTGGGTCTTGGTGTCCGCGGCTTCCAGGGTAATGATCTTGTTTTGAAGATCAACCTGGTCCCACCGCAGGCCAAAAATTTCGCCCCGCCTCATGCAGGTCAAATAAGCCAGTTGAACCATCGCCCTTAAATAAGGCCGGCAATATTTCAAAAGACTTTGGTATTCTTCGGGTTCCAGAACACGGTCACGGGGTATTTCTTTGAACTTCTTGACCCCCCTGATCGGATTCTTTTCAATTAGGCCATTCAAAATGGCCCGTTGAACAATGCTTTTAAGAATCCCGATGTCCCGGTTCACAGTTGTCCGCGCCAAGGGCTTGCCTTTGTATTGGCAATTCCCTGCTTCCAGTCTTTGGGTGATGAACGCCTCAACGATATCCGGGTTTAAGCTTTCCAAAGACCGATTCCCAAAAAAGACCTTCAACCGTCCCACTATCTGGGAATCATTCTTGAAGGTTTTCCGTCTGGCCTTGGAATAAGCTAGAAAGGAATCCGCCGCCTCGTTAAAGGTTGCCTTGTTCTCCACGGCCAGGAATTTCTTCTGGAATATTTCCTGCGTGTGAAGGGCCAAGGCCTTCTTGGCTTGCGCGAAGGGAATCTGCCCCAAGCGAACCCGTTTACGTTTTTCGATACCTCCTTCCAGGACTGAATAGTCCAGAAAATAACCCCTCTCATCCCTTCTGAGATGTTGGGGCAACCCATTTACATTAGGTCTACTCATAACAGCCTCCTAATGTCCCCAGCGATTGCCATAGTACCAGGGCTTGAGATTTTTTGAAAAGAACTACCGAAGAAAGTCACGACCAAACCGCGAAGTCCAATCACGTACCCAAGGCGCTGGAAGCGTGGGTTTTTGATGTTTGATTGGATTGAAGAAGTGTTCTTGTTTAATTCCGCAATATGGGCGGCTAGGTGAACCAAGAAGCCAGCCCCCACTACCTCTTTCCTGCCATCACAAAGTGATCCAGAGGGAGTGGGGGCTGACGTCGCAGGTGAACAAAACGCCGCCCATATTGCGGCTTTTCTCCCGAAAAGAATGAGAAGCTGATTCTCATTCCGGTTTAACCCGTTTAAAGCTCCGCTTAAAGTTTTCGAAAGGTCGAAAACAAGTTCTGAACGCGTTGAGGAGGGAGCGCTTATCCGAGGGAGTGAGTCTGAATTTGAGTGGTTAGTTTTTGAAGAGGAACAAATTGGCACGATAGGATCTTCGGCCAAGCGGTCGGCCTTTAAATGCAAATTTGAGAATTCAAGATATTCGATCATGTTCTGTCTTTCGTGTTTCTTGATCGGTTTCTTGAATTATCTTGAGAGTTCGCACCTTTCTTTGCAACGACTTTTATTTCGCCTTGTCACTGACTGCCACTAGTCGCTACTAACCATCTTTTACCATCGCATTTATTTTTTAATTTAAAAATAATGAGTATCTCGTGCAGACCATCTAGCTATTTTATTTTCTAAAAAGTGTCTTTCTCGCGCTTTTGACTATTAGATTTTCTTTATTAACCACGTCTTCTGAAATGTCCCAAAAAAAGATTCCTTTTAAGTGATTTTCCTTTGCCCACTTGGCCTTTAATTCTGCTGTTTTTTCGTCGTCATAAGAAACAAAACCTCTGTTGTCTTTTCCGACCAAATAAGGCGTTGCCGCTTCCGAGTCCCAATTAGAAACCCAACCTTCTTTGATCAACTTAAGTAAATCCCTGTATGTGACTTCTCCCGATTTAGGAACGGAGTCGCCTCCTCCCCACGCGAAACCGTAACAAGGTATGCCTAAAAGAAGTTTGGAGGCCGGCCATTTTTTAACGTGAATCCAATAGTTCATGACCTCTACGACGCTACCTTCGTTCTTGTACTTGGAGGAGGGATATAAGTTCGCGTTATAGCCCGGAGAACCCCAAGGGCCATGAAAGGCAAAAGTCATTATTCCGGAAAAGTCGGCTTGAGGCGAAAGAGCCTCTGTGTCAAACCACTTTCCAGCCCACGGGCCCGGAGGAAGTGCCAACGTCAACAATGAGCCAGGCACCGATTTGTCCAGTTTTTTTCGAAACAACGTAAACATAGCGGTCAGGTTTTTTCCATCTTCCTCATTTCTCGGCACCTCCCAATCCAAATTCACCCCGTCGTAATGATATTTCCTTAAAATCCCAATAACTGAATCAACAAAAAGCTCGACGGCTTTTGGGTTTTTAGCCATGGGGTTGAACACTTTGCCACTGCCTTCTCCCCCCAGGGAAATGAGCACCTTAACTCCGGCTTTATGTGCCCGCGCAACAAGGTCTGCGCTGGGCATATTTCCCTGCATTCGAAGATGGCCGTCTACATCCGCGCTAATGAAGGAATGAGAGATATGCGTGAAAAGTTTGTAATTAATATCGGCGGGAGTGAATCCAGCATCCCACGAAGGATAGCATCCAGCAATGACGGGATGAAAACTAGCCGCCATAAGCACGGAAGAAAAAAAAGAAAAGATTCCCGAAAAAATAATTGATTTCCAAATCTTAACCATGGTTAAAATCCCCCTTAGCTCTACTTCGATCTCATTTCAAAACATCCTTGGGAAAACTAGCTCGAATCGAGGTTCTAACCTTGACGGCCAGGGCCGCCGCTTCCTCGGCCTGCTGGCGGGTTATCGGTTCCCAAGTCCCCGGATATCGACCCATCCAGGCATAACTCGTCATTTTTTCCTGTTCGTTCAGGGTCAAAGGAAAGCTAAAACCAGGTGGAAAAAGTTTTACGATTTCCGCGATGTCATGGCTTTTTGGGAAGTCTATCGAGAGGTAAACCAAACGAGTCTTTAGATATTTCTCGATACATTGCTGGGCATGAAAACAAACAGTATCGCAAGGGCAATCTTCGCCCATTTTGAGGGTATTCTTGAAGTTTCGGTAGTCGCTTTCCGCTTTTTCAATCCATTGGCGGACAAGTTGAATTTGATCAGGCGGCACGCTCATAAAGAACTTTCCCTTCGTGAACTGCCGTCTTGATAATAGTCCCCACAATATCCCTGTACTTTTGCACCTCTTCGGGGGTCACCACAAAAACATCCTTCGCCAAACCCATTCCGCTTAAGATAATCCGTACTTCAACACATTTATCCACGTGACGTCCAGTAAATGGCATGACCACTAGCAAATCCACGTCGCTATCCGGCCCAGCCGTACCACGCGCATAGGAGCCAAAAAGAATGATCTGAACCGGATCAAATTTATTAACGATCCGCCGGACCATTTCCTGGATAATTGTCTGGGCTTCCATCGTTGTCATAACTATCCCCCTTGTTGTCGCATTACAGCCCATTGA
>CAYXYA010000228.1:0-4038 GCA_964469185.1 uncultured bacterium
GGGAGATCATCCATGTGATCCCGCAGGAATACATCGTGGACGACCAGGACGGCATCAAGAACCCGGTCGGCATGTCGGGTGTGCGGCTTGAGGCGGAAGTCCATGTCGTCACGGGCGGCGTGACCAGCGTGCAGAACATAGTGCGAAGCGTCGAAAGGGCGAATGTGAAGGTGGCGGACATCATCCTCCAACCCCTCGCTTCGGCGGAAGCCATCCTCTCCTCCGACGAGAAGGACCTGGGAGTGGTGCTGATCGACATCGGGGGCGGGACGACCGATATCGCCGTCTTCATCAACGGCTCGCTCTGGCATACGGGCATCATCACCCTGGGCGGTTCGCTGGTCACCAGCGACGTGGCGGTGGGTTTACGGACACCGAACACGGAAGCGGAGAACATCAAGAAACAATACGGCTGCGCTTATACGGCCATGGTGAGGGAAGAAGAGGAGATCACCGTGCCGGGCGTGGGCGGCAGGCCCGACCGGCGGATGCCGCGGCGGGTGCTGTCGGAGATCATCGAGGCCCGGATGGAGGAGATATTCGAGCTGGTGGAAGCGGAACTCAAGAAGAACGGCTTCGAGGACCGCATTCCGGCGGGGGCGGTCATCACCGGCGGGGCGGCCTTGATCGAAGGCACGGCGGAGCTGGCGGAAAAGGTCCTTCATCTTCCGGTGCGCATCGGCTCACCCAAACGGGTTGGCGGACTGACGGATGTGGTTTCGAACCCGGCTTACTCCACCGCGGTGGGGTTGGTGCTGATGGGGATGGAAACGCTCCAGCCTCAGGGCGGCAAGAGCAAGAAGAAGATGGATTTCTCCGGCGGGGAGGACATGTTCAACAACATTTTGGGAAGGATGAAGAAGTGGTTCGGCGACTCAATTTGATTTTTGGGAAGCTCACCACAAGTTGGTTCGGGGATTCAATTTAAAGAATTTGAACCACGAAGGGCACCAAGGGCACTAAGAAATTCTCAAAGCTTTGGTGAAAGGCGAGCAGGAAAGAAGATCGATTTAAAAGAAGAGGTTGAAAGGCAGTGTTGGGGAACTATCGAGGCGATGAAAGTCATCTGGGTAGTTAAAAATTCAGAAGCAAAAGAGGGGGATTTATGATCGAGTTCGCGGAAGACGACATGCAGCAGTACATGGCGCACCTGAAGGTGATCGGGGTGGGCGGCGGCGGATGTAACGCCGTGAATAAAATGATCGAGGCGGGTATCCAGGGCGTGGAATGTATCGCCGCTAACACGGACTACAAATCCCTGCGCCGGAACAAAGCCGGCAAGAAGATCCAATTGGGCCAGAGCCTGACCAAGGGTCTGGGGTCCGGCGGGAATCCCACGATCGGTAAAGAAGCGGCCCAGGAATCCACTGACATCATCCAGAAGGCGCTCGATGGCGCCGACATGGTGGTGATCGCGGCGGGTATGGGCGGCGGCACCGGAACGGGCGCGGCTCCCATCGTGGCTGAGATCGCCCGGAAGATGGGCATCTTGACCGTCGGCGTGGTCAGCCGTCCCTTCGAGCATGAAGGCCCGGTCCGCAAGGCCCAGGCTGAGGACGGTTTGAAGGCCATGATGCCTTTCGTGGACGCCATCGTGGTGATCCCGAACGAACGCATCAACATGGTCTGCGAGCAGGAGATCGAACTGGTCTCGGCTTTCGCCCGCGTGGACGAGGTGCTGGTGCAAGCCATCCAGGGGATCTCGGAAGTCATCCATTCCGAGGGACTCATCAACCGCGATTTCGCCGACGTGCGCCGCATCCTGACGGCCAAGGGCAAGGTGCTCATGGGCATGGGTTACGGCACGGGCGAGGACCGCGCGATCAAGGCCATCCAGAAGGCGGTCAACAGCCCCTTATTGGAGGATGTGGATATCGCGGGAGCGACCGCGGTGCTGGTGCAGGTCACCGGCCCGATGAACCTCACCCTGAACGAATTCAACCAGATCAACGGTTTCTTGCAGAAGGCCGCCCGTCCGGGCGCCGAGATCATTCCGGGCGTTGTCCGGGACGAGAGCCTCAAGGACGGCTTGCGCGTGACGATCATCGCGACGGGTTTCGAACCGAGGGAAGAAGCCATTCCCTCGACCGGTACCGTCTTGGGTTTCGAGAGTTTCGTGAATCCCAAGTTCAATACCGATAAGGCGAAATCCTCGGAGCAGGCGGCGGAAAATCCGGAATCGGATATCTTCACCCGCTTGTCGGACGGACAGTACGAGATCCCGGCTTACATGCGCAAGAAGCTGGCCAGCAAGCCTTTTCATAATTGATCGAAAGGCTTAAGGGATGCTCAAGCTCTTAACGGCGGTACGGATCGGAATTTTCTTAGGGATGGCGGCGCGGCTGGCTTTGATACCGGCCTGGGGTCAAACGACCTCAAACTCCGCCACGACTATAGTCGGCGGGCTGGCCCCCGTTCCCGTGGAGACCACTTTCACGGTCCTGTGCTACCACCGTTTCACGGCGCATCCTGAGAAGTTCACGGAGCCGCTGTCGGAGTATCTGATGCCGGCCGCGGAGTTCCAATGGCAGATGCAGTATCTGAAGGACCACGGGATAACGCCGATCTCCATGGAACAGTTGAAAGCCTACTGGTTTGACGGGAAACCCCTCCCCGCCAAACCGGTGCTTTTGACGTTCGATGACGGTTTTCGAAGCATCTACGAGGTGGCTTATCCCACTCTTCAGAAGTTCAAGTTTCCGGGTGTGCTTTTTATCTATACGAATTTCATCCACAACGGGGGGAATAGCTTGAGGTACACGGATATCCGGGAGATGCAAAAGAACGGACTCGCCTTGGAGTCCCACACCAAAAGCCACCTGAACCTGGGATTGGTGGACGAGAAAACGCCCCCCAAAGAGTTCCGGGAAATGTTGGCCGTGGAGTTGTCCTTTCCCATCAAGTATATGAAAGAAAAATTCAATTACAGCGCGACGACCCTGGCCTATTCCTATGGGGTCTACAACGAGAAGGTCTTGAAGGCGACCAAAACGCAGGGTTATCAATTGGCTTTTACGGTGAATCCCGGTCCCAACGACCGAACAGTCCCTCCCTTGAAGTTGAAACGGGATTTGATCCTGAATCCCACCAGCCACGAGACCTTCGCCGGGTTTTTCGAGCCAAAGGTCCTGCACCTGGGATATTTCCAACCGGGCGATGGGGAATTGATCAAGTCCCATAAACCCATGTTGGCGGCGGTGATCAAGGACGACGTGGATCCTAAAACGATCAAGTTCGCGCTGGGCGATCAATCCATGAGATTCAAATACGATCCCAAGACCCGCAGATTGACGCACCGGATCGGCGCTAATTTAAAACCAGGCGGGCACATGGTGACCTTATCGGCGGTCGATAAGACGGGTCAGAAAAGGACTTATACCTGGTACTTCCGTGTGAAGCATACGTCTTTCGAGACCCCGGAAAAAACGATGGAGCGTAACGTGTGGAACATGCCAATAAAGGTCACGGAATAAATGAACAGTTACCGCCAAGTCCATCCACTCTGCGCGGTCTTTTTGGTTTTATCTTGTCTTTGTGTTCCAGCGCTCTTGGGAGCGGGCGATTCGGTGGCGCTCAAATACACCTACAAGCCGGACCAGTCCGAGGTGGTCCTGCTGAAGGGGAAAAACGGAAAGAGCTATCTGCCCCTGATGGAAGCGGCGAAGTTTTACGGGGTCCAGGCGGCTTTCGATCCCCAAACCCGGCGGGTGACGCTCTCGAAAGGCGATAACCAGGCGAAACTGGTGGTTTCCCACCCCGATTTCATGATGGCGAACCCCACCGAATCCATCTCCATGGAACCTGTGGAGGTGGTTTCAGGCCAGCTGGCGGTCTCCCCTTTGTCGGCGCAGGATCTCTTCTCAGCCCTTTTGGGCATTCAGGTGCGTTATCTACCCGATCAGCAGGCCTTGATGGCAGGCGGTGTCAAAGTCGTTGAGATCAAGAACGAGATCATGGCGGAGGAACAGAAGGAAGAGAACCCACCTTCTCAACCCGCCGCCCGAGCCGTCGTAGTGAAGCAGTCGCAACACACTACGA
>CAYXYA010000229.1:0-4037 GCA_964469185.1 uncultured bacterium
AAGATCGGAAAAGTGAACGCGTTTTAAGCGTAAAACCCCTCAAGGGACATGTGGCGGCGGACCCGCCCCGCACAAAGGAAGACAATTTCGGCGTGCATCTGATGAACATCAGTTTGACCGGCGCTCAGGTTTATTCCAACAAAGCATTAGAAGTTGATGACACGATCGACCTGGAACTGCACGCTTTGGACGGAACTCAAAGTTTTGTCATACCCGGAAAGATCGTTTGGGTCCACAAAACCCCGCTTAAATTCATGGGCCGCTTCGCTTATGGAGTCCATTTTTCAAACCCTAATTCGGAAGTGACCAAGTTCCTGAAATCGAATTTTTATCTGACTCCCGCGGAACAATCTTCATAAAGATCTTTTCTTCTTCGATCACCCCTCGCCGGGTTTGGGCGGGATTATCGTTTTCTTCAAGACCTCCAGCACTTTCTTGTTCAATTCCTCCGCGTCATTGACGTTGCTCAGGGCTTTTTTGAATTGCGGGTTGATTTCCAGCGCCTTTTTAAATTCCTTCAATGACCGGATGATGTCGAACCGGCACTTGATCAAGTAAGCCATCCCTAGATGATGTCGAAGATCGGCGTATTGCGGGTATTCCTCGATCACCTTCACCAGCTTCTCGACGTACTGTTCCGTCATCTGCAGATCGATGCCCTCGTTCCCATAGAGCAACATCAGATTGAAGAAAAAAACGATCTCATCGCCGGTCCTTGACACGTACTTGGGACGGATCTCCAGGAAAGACTGAAAAGCCTCGGAGTACTTTTTACTTTTCAAATAATCGATCGCCATCATGAAAGCGCGGTTGCGGATCTTGGGGTTCAGGGTCGCCGCCGTCTCAACTTCCGTCCTGGCCCTCGCGGCCAGTTCCGTGGTTTTTGTCTCGTTCAAGACATTGTTCGATTGGATCAAATACCCTACGCAAGCCGTTCCCAACCGAAGCCGCGCGTCCGCGTAGCGGGGGTTGATCTGAAGAGCTTGAAGATAACACTGCACGGCCTGGTCCAGATCCTTCCGGGAAAGGTACGCGTTGCCCAAGTGGTAATAAATATCAGCAAAAGACGGGCCTAAGTCCTTCGCCCGGCTCAAAGCCGCCACAGCCCCGTCGTAATCGTTCAAAAGGGTCAAGGTGATGCCGTAGCTTTTGGTGGATTGAAGGTGCTGCGGGTCCATTTCCAGAGCTTTCAAGAATTTCTGGCGGGCATCCTCGTAAAAACCATTGGAAACAAAAATGATACCCATTTTCCAGCAGGTGTCTGCGGTGGGTTTCTCGGGGATCTTTTTATTAAGGCGAAATATCGATTCCAACTCGACGGAACGAACGCGGTGAGCCTCTTGAAGGTATTTTTTCAATCCCTCTTCGTTCAAACCCTTGGGCAGTTCGGTCTCTCTCTGGGAGATGACCCTCCCCTCCAACTGAATCAGGGATAAAAAGCGGCTGCGGCCGAATATGGAAGAGGTTTCAAGAATAAAGCTCTTGTCCCCGATCTCAATGACCGACTTTAAGGTGACAGGTTCCATGCGTGGTTTCCAATACAGTGGCGTAGTTGTTTTGAAACAGGATTGACTGTTCCAATTCCGAAGTGAGTCATTATCTAGTCACGTCTAAATCATGTCAATCTCGTTAGCCGCAAAGGTTTTTCGCTCTTTCACGCTCCCCAAGCCCTTTCGGTTCAAGTACTCATTGACCACCTTCGTGTCCAGGCGGATCGGGGTTTTGCCGCTTTTACTCAAGAACTCGACGATCTGTTTTGACCCATACTCGGGGTTCTTCTTCACGGCGGATATGACCGCCTGCTTTTGGGGGATCGACAATTCTTTCATGACCGACCGCTTCCGGGAGACCAGGGGCCTCAGCCCCGCGTCGCCTTTTTTGTCGTGAATTTTTTTCAGCTGCCGGTAATCCTTGGTCGAGACATTCATTTGACGGCACGCCTCGCCGACGGACAACCCCTCTTTAGCCACAAGGTCGATCAATCTCTTCCGGAACCGGTAAATGACTTCCTCGACCCCCATGTTCTCCTTGATGGCCACCAGCGTAATGTCGTCGCTTTGGGCGGCGCCGCGGATGAACTCGGCCAGCTTCCCGTTCAATTTTTCGACGAACTCAGCCGGAGTCAGGCGCGCGCTGTCCTTGATCACCTGAACCAGACGCTCCTCGCCAAATTGCTCATTTTCGGGATTCATGGCTTCCGTGACCCCATCGGTATAGATCACCAGCATGTCATCCTTTTCGAGGTCGACCTTTTGGAGGGTTAAAGTCCTAGCGAACATGTTCTCGTCGGGGAGATCGATCCCCAATGGAAACCCCTTCGGCTTCAAGAAATAAACCTCATCGGTGGAGCCGCGGTAAAGGATCATAGGGTTGTGGCCCGCGCTGGCGAAATTGATGGAACGGTTGAAAGAGTCCAAAATGATATAGAACATCGTGACGAACATCCCTGTTTTCATGTCGTTGATCACATGCTGATTGACCTTGATCAAAACATTGGACGCGGATCTATTCCGGCGCGCTTCCAATCTTAAAGCCGTGCGGATCATCGTCATGACCATCGAGCTGGGGACTCCCTTTCCCGAGACATCAGCCACCACGATCCCCAAAGTGGTCGGATCCACCCAGATAAAATCATAATAATCGCCGCCGACCTCATTGGCCGTGCGGTAGGTCGCGCCGATCTCATAGCCCTCGATCTTCGGGAATTCGCGCGGCAGAAGCGCCTGCTGGATCTCCTGCGCGATCTTCAACTCTTTCCGCAAACGTTCCTGGTCTACGATCGCTTGTTGATTTCCCTCCGTCCGCGAACGAGGGGCCTCTACACCGCTTGGCCGGCTGGATACGATTTTCTCGCTCTCCGGAATCTTCAACGGCGTTTTGGGCAAACAGTGGACCAGTATCCATTCGTTCCGATCGGGATAAACCCGGTAACTGACGCGGCTCATGATCCTTTTGATGAATAAGATCCCCAACCCGCCCTTTTTTCCGATCTCGATATATTGATTCAGGTCTGGATTTCGAACACTTTCAAAATCGAAAGATCGGCCGTAATCCGTTATCTTGATCCGGAGATCGCGGGATCCGATGCCCATTTCCAGGGAGACTTTTCCGTCTTCACGGTTTTGATAAGCGTGGCGGGTCACGTTCGTGCAAACTTCTTCCACCGCCAATTTAACGATATTGGCATCACCCGTTAAATAACCCGCCGCGTCGCAAACTTTTTGAACGAAATTCTTGATCTGAAAGATCTCGGCTGTCGACGTGCGTGTTTCCAAACGAAAATAACGGCGGCGAGGCCAGGGCGGCCATTGGGCTAAGGAATCAAGAAAGCGTCCGGGAAATCTCATGATTTTTCTGATCCTGACTTTTTAAAGGAAGGCCGTGAACGAACTGTTTAATTTCGTCCCAAAATTATATCAAGATTTCATAGGCAGGCGAAAAAATGAGAGAAGTGCGGTAAACCATTAACAAACATCAAGGGAACTGGATCAGCTCTTTATACTTGATCGTCAGTTCTTTCATATCCTGCCAAACATCTTTTTTGTATCCTTCAAAGCGCAAAAGCGCGGCCGGATGATAAGTCACTCTCAAGGGTATCCCCTCATGATCGTGCCATCGGTTCCGGAGTTTACCCACTGGTTCTTTCGTCCTTAAGATCGCCTGCGCCGCCACCGCTCCCAGCGCCATGATCAACTTGGGCTTGATCACGCGGATCTGTTCTTCCAAGTAAGGCCGGCATTGATCCACTTCTTCAGGCATAGGTGTCCGGTTCCCCGGTGGACGGCATTTCAAGACGTTACAAATGAACACGTCGGATCTTTTCCAGGTCTGTGTCGACTCGATGATCTTCGTGAGCAACTGCCCCGCCTTTCCCACGAACGGCAGACCTTGCTCATCCTCGTCGGCTCCCGGAGCCTCTCCCACGAACAAGATCTCAGCCTGCGGGTTCCCGGAACCGAACACGAACCGCTTGCGGGTAGCCCCCAAAGGGCATTTTTGGCACTCGCAAATATCCTTGTCAAAAGCCGTGAGTTCCA
>CAYXYA010000230.1:0-4031 GCA_964469185.1 uncultured bacterium
ATCAATGGTCCGGAAGCAAGACTTACGGCGAGGGTCTGCGCCTGATTTTGCCCATGCCTTTTGACTTTACACTCTCTCTAAGAGGAAATCTGGAGCAGGATTCCAGCGCTGATAAGACGGTCGCTCAAAACGGGACAGGATCCGGGCAGAGCGCGTCTTTCAGGGTTGAGAGATATTTCAAAAGTAATTTCTTTTTTTATGTCAACGGGCAGGCGGTCTGGTCGCAAAAATCCTGGGAAGGCGTCGCGGGGTCGCCGGACCAGCATTTCAAGTGGACCGCGGGATGCCGGCAGGCCTTTGGGGCGGATATGTCGGTCCAACTGGACTTTGGTTATCCCGCGTTATACGGTTACGATTTTGGCATCCAGGACACGATCAACGTCGTGACCTTGTCGATGAAGGCTTATTTTTAGGAACGATCCCTGAAATGGAAATTGCTATTTTATTGATGTTTTAGCACGCTATACTTTCCTCATGAGATCTTCCAAGAGTAAACATTCCGTGACCATCGAGATGGCGATCATGTCCTTTGAGACGGACTATCAGGGCATCGTCAACAACACCGAATTCATCAGGTTCGTGGAAAGGGTCCGCTACGCGCTTTCCAAGAAACTAGGGTTCTCATTCAAACAGGTCCGTTCCAACAAGTTGTGGGCGGTCATGGCCCATGTGGAGATCAATTACCGCTCTCCCGGCCATTTCGAGGACATCATGGTGGGTACGGGTTGGGTGGAAAAGGTGGGGAACTCTTCCCTCACACTACGCTACGAGTTCCATCTCAAAGGCTCGAAGAGGCTCATCGCCGATGCCCGGCAAGTAGTGGTCTTTGTGAACGAACGGTTAAAACCCATGCCTATTCCCGCTAAACTCCGTCAAAAACTTTGAAAAGAAGCCCCAAATCCCATTAGCCATCAAGAATGGGATAAACCCGGATAATCTTTAAAAACACCCTATTTTTGTCCCGGCTCAATTTCCAGCGACAGCTTGTCAATGGTCCCTATAAGGGTTATTTTAAATATGTATCCACTTCTCACTGTGAGGATAGTTCATGGCCTTAACCTTTAAAGGACTTCAAGAACAGCTCCTCTCCCTAAACCGGATCGGCATCGCCCTTTCGCAAGAACAAGATCTGAACCAACTCTTGAGCCTCATCTTGACCGAGGCCCGTCAATTCGCCGGCGCCGAGGCCGGAAGTCTTTATGTGCGGGAAGGGAACGAACTGCGCTTCGCCCAAAGTCAGAACGAGGTCCTCGACAAGCGAAAAAAAGCCGCGGCCGCCAAGAGTTTCACCGAAAAAGCTCCCTCCACCTTCACGGGATTTTATCTCTCTCTCGATAAATCCTCGATTGCCGGTTACGTGGGCGTTACGGGGAAGGTCCTGAACATTCCTGACGTTTATACGATCCCCAAGACCCGCGAGTATCACTTCAACCGTTCCTTTGACGAAAAAAATAATTTCCGCACCAAGAGCATGCTCGTGGTACCCATGCGCGACGCCTCGGTGAACGTGGTGGGTGTGCTGCAGTTGATCAATGCCCGAAAAGGAAAGACGATCGTTCCTTTCAATAAACACTATGAAACCTTGATGCTTTCCCTGGCCAGCCAGGCGGCGGTCTCCATCAAGAACACGATGCTCGCTCAGGAACTGAAAGAGGCTTATCTCGATACCATCTTCCGTCTGTCCGTGGCCGCTGAGTATAAGGACGAGGACACCTCGGCCCATATTCACCGCATGAGCAATTACTCCGCGATCCTGGCGGAGGAACTGGGGTTGTCGGAAGCCGAAGTGGAAACCATCCGCTTTGCTTCTCCCATGCACGATATCGGCAAACTCGGTGTCCCTGATTCCATTCTTTTGAAACCCGGCAAGTTGACGCCGGAGGAGTTCAAGGAAATGCAAAAGCACACGATCTTCGGCGCCAAGATACTGGAAAACGCCAAGGCCCAGCTATTGAAGGACTCCGAAGTTATCGCGATGACCCATCACGAAAAATGGGACGGGTCGGGGTACCCGCGCGGCTTGGCCGGAGAAGCCATTCCTTTGTACGGCCGCATCGTGGCCTTAGCGGATGTGTTCGACGCTTTGACCAGCAAGCGCTGCTATAAACCGGCTTTTTCCGTGGAAGAATCCGTCAAGATGATCCAAGAAGGCTCTGGCCGGCACTTTGACGCCAAAGTCGTTCGGGCTTTTAGCAACGGTCTCGACAAGATCCTGACGATTAAAACCAAGTTCGGTAATTAAGATCTTTATTTTTACTTTCTCACCTTCATACTTTTGCGCTTTTTCACAAAACACTTAGTTCTACTGGAACTCCTCCTTTAAAAGCTCTAGAATCGTTTAATTTTTTAGGAGTTCGCCCATGTTCGTTCCCAAATCCGTCATCACTCTCCGAGATTATTCCTGGAAACAATTCCACGGCGACCTCATCGCCGGCATCGTCGTTGGCCTGGTGGCCTTGCCATTGGCCATGGCTTTTGCCATTGCTTCCGGCCTGGGGCCTGAGCGGGGCATTTACACCGCCATCGTCGCGGGGTTTGTCATTTCGGCTTTAAGCGGCAGCCGGGTTTCCATCGGCGGTCCCACGGGCGCTTTCGTGGTCATCGTCGCGGGTATCGTGGCTAAGTACGGTTATGAGGGGTTAGCCGTGGCTACCGCCATGGCGGGAGTGATCCTCATCATCGCGGGACTGGCGCGTCTTGGCACTTACGTGAAATACATTCCTTATCCGGTGACCACCGGTTTTACCTCGGGCATCGCGGTCATTATTTTCTCTAGTGAAATGAAGGATTTTTTTGGCCTTACGATGTCCTCGGTGCCCGCTGACTTTCTTGAAAAGTGGGGAGCAATATTCCAAAATCTTTCCTCCATCAACTTTTACGCCGTCGGCATCAGCCTCTTTACCCTCGGGCTCATGGTTTTTTGGCCCAAGGAGTGGAAGGTTCCCGGCTCCATCGTGGCGCTGGTTCTCGTCTCCGTCGCGGCGGCGATATGGCACTGGCCGGTGGAAACCATCGGTTCCAAATTCGGCGGTATTCCGACCAGCCTACCCATGCCGCATTTTGTGTTGAATTCCTGGACCCAGATCAAAGAAGTCTTTCCCGCGTCGCTAACGGTCGCGGCTTTAGCGGCTATCGAGTCCCTGCTTTGCGCGGTGGTGGCGGACGGCATGATTGGCACCCACCATAAATCGAACATGGAACTGGTGGCTCAGGGTGTAGCGAATTGCCTGTCGCCGATTTTCGGCGGTATTCCCGCGACCGGAGCCATCGCGCGCACCGCGGTCAATATCCGCAATGGCGGTCGCACGCCGGTAGCGGGGATGGTGCATGCTTTAGTCCTTTTCCTCATTCTTCTACTGGCGGGTCCCTTGGCCGCTCATGTGCCTTTGGCGGCATTGGCGGGAGTATTGGTCATCGTGGCCTATCACATGTCGGAATGGCGTTCGTTTAAATTTATTTTCTCGGGCACCCGAAGCGACGTGGCGGTATTGCTGGTGACGTTCTTCTTGACCGTCTTGATGGACCTGACGGTCGCGGTGGGCGTGGGACTAGTCCTGGCGTCGTTCCTTTTCATGCACAATATGGCCGAACTCACCCAGGTAAAAGCTTTGACTTACGAGGGAAGCGGGGAACTTTTGGGTGGGTTGACGGTACCCGAAGGGGTCGAGGTTTATTCCATCCACGGCAGTTTCTTTTTCGGCGCGGTCAATAAACTGCTCGATGTCGAAAGGTCTTTTTTCAAGAAACCCAGGGCTCTTGTTCTGGAAATGCGGGGAGTTCTTCATTTGGATACTTCAGGTTTGAAGATCTTGGAGAAGATCCACCAGCAATGCCAAAGCCGGGGAACCCGGTTGGTCCTTGTGGGTATTCACGCCCAACCGTTAACAGTCATAACCTTTTCGGATAAATATGAGGAATTCGGTGAGGATAACTTCAAAGGCGATCTAGCGGAAGCTTTTCAGGATTTGATCTCGCCCAAAGCATAGAGAATATCCACAACATTGGATGGCCTTCATGGATACTTTTAGAAC
>CAYXYA010000231.1:0-4010 GCA_964469185.1 uncultured bacterium
CAACTCTTGAATATCCACACCTAACGCTTTGGCAAGTCCGGCTACCGCGTCCATGGTCGGGTTTGAATCCGGCTGCGCCGTTTCTATCCTCTGGAAGGTTTTCAATCCTATCCCCGCTTTATCGGAAAGTACCTTTTGGGTGATCTTGTGAGCGTTGCGTAAACGGTAAAGGTTGGCTGCTAAACGCGCCTTGGGGGTCGGATTCGCCAGTAATTTGTACAGGTCGGGCCGTTTATTTTTGATGTTCTCAATATGTTCCTTCTCTGTCATGAAAAGGTCGTTCAATTTCTTTTTATTGGTCAGGGTTTTCATAGTCATTCCTCCAATTCTTTAATTACCTCTAACTGCTCTTTCAGAGCATCTGCCACCGATTTTCTCGGCTCACCTGCACGGCTGATGTAGGCGACCAAGACGAAAAGCGAATTCAACTTATGCGACATATAGAACTCGATCTTAAGGGTTCTCTTTTCGCCCGTGATCAGGGCTTTGAAATGGCCCTGTTGGTTTTGCTCCTTCAAGAATTTCTTATAGAGAATCCGGTATGCTTCCCATTCTTTGGCGTCCACGACAGTATCGCAAAACGCGTTGAACAGCTTTGACGGCCTATATTCCATCATTGAGGCTCTCCGTCGATAAAGTAATTATAAGCCATAAATGGCTTATTTGTAAATGAGCCATTTATGACTCAATATTTACTAAACAATTCCGGAAGTTTAATTTCTAAAATTCGTGACAACAAATGGAATGTTAAAGGTAGGAATGGGCAGGATTTTTTTAAAGACTTTAAAAACACCCAGCCCCTTTCTTCGAAAGCCCCTGCCAAACGGCCCTTCTGGATCTTCTCCAGTGAGCGCAAGGGACCCATACCGACCTTCCATAAAGTAGTTAAAGAGGTCGGTATCGTACCGATCTCAATATTTCCTAATTTGAAGATCGGCACACTGGGGGATGGGTGGAGCGAAAAAGTGGTCCTAACAAACGATCTTACAAAACCCCCTAGATGAATGAGGGCTGGAGAGGGAAGGGGCAAAAAAGAAAGTTGTTCAGGGATTTAAATATATAAGTCCCGGTTGAGCCGCGGGAGAAGCTGAAGACATAAGGACCTGGTGAGTGAAGCGGCCTCCAGACTTTCCAGATGGACACATCCATTTAATTTTATTTGTCAAAAAGTTATGTCTGGACAGTGTTCGTAAAACCAGTACTTTATCCCCGGTTTTCATGATCGACATTATCTGCGGTAATTTTTGTGGTCTTGTAGTTAGCAATATATTGCTATATACTTTAAATCGAGGAGCCGGTCGTGAAGATCGTCTTGAAACCCTTTTTCAAAGAATTCACCTGGAAGCATTACGGGCCCCGAGAGATCGTTAAACAGGAACTCCAGTACAGGCAGATCGCGGAAGAAAGAAAGCGACCCGGAAAGTTCGAAAGAACTTTAGAAACACAAGACGGCAACGCGATCATTGTTTATTACTACTATGACGAAAATGACGTTCTCTATGTCCTTGCTGCCCATTTAGTCCGCAAAGGCGAGCCGGGCTTAGCTGAGAAGAAAGCGGTCGAGGGGTATATAAAAGAGATAGAAACTGATTAGCTTAAATGGGGAGGTTTATATGAAAACGCGTCATCGTCAAAACACCATCTCGTCGGACACAAGCCACGAGGACTATCTGAAAGAGCTCAAGAAAAGGAAACCCGAGGCTTATAGGGCTTTGAAAGATCCCGATCCCTTAGCCTGTCTCGCTTGGAACATCATTGGACTAAGGGGGAAAAAGGGTTGGAGCCAGGCTGAATTGGCTCGTCGCGCTGATGTAGCCCCCCGGATGATCACCTATATTGAGTCCTTTTCCGACAAGGCAAATGCGTCCGTGAAGATCGTACAGAAGATCGCCCAGGCTTTAGGAGTGCCGTTTCGGCGGATGTTCCAAGAAGTGGATATGACAAAGGTCTAAAAGGTTATAACGAACATGAAAAAACCTCAGATAAAGGCTTTGCTGCTTAAAAGGAGTTTAAACCAAAAAGAATCCAAGAGATTGCAGAGACATCTTGAACGTTTTCGCGAACTCCGAAAAAGGGCTGTCAAACGGGTTCGCTCACAGAGTATTTACACCGATGAAGATGTGTTCAAGCGCCTTTCGCGAAACTAAGCCTTGATACAACACCCCGCGACTTCTGGTCGAAAGTCATGAATAAGTAAAGGGCCATGCGGTGGGCGCAAGAGGTCGAACTGGGAGAAAAGTTAAAAGATCGAGAGTTGCCGAGCTCGACGGGTGTCCGATCTCACGGGAGAATCCGCGCTTGGCGTGCGTTCCAAATCATCGATTTACGCGTTGTAAATAAAATTTAACGGTCATTGGGCGGCAACCGGTATATAATCACACAACTTATCAGCGGGCTTGCATGCCTCGCGCCTCGAACCAAACCAACCACTCACTTCAATTCGATCCACACTGGAGGCTGGCATGCGTAAAGGTCATATTTTTGTTCGGTTTTTTCCGTCGTTATTTCCCTTCGCTTTAGCCCTCTTTTTTCTTTCCTCAACCGCTCTTCAGGCACAAATAACTTTGACCGTCAACAACGGCTCGATGACCGTGACCGGAGATCTCTATGAAGCCGTAACCCAACTCAACGGGACCGCCGGGGCGAGCGTCACGCTGGATATTCCTTCCGGCTCGGACGCCGTGACCCTTAATGAAGCCCTGCCCGTTTTTTCCGAGAGCGTGACATTCGTCGGAACTTCCGGCGTCGATCAAGCCCTGACCATCGCGGCCCAAGACGAGGCGGAAGCGTCCCTGACCTTCACGTCCGATCTAAGCCTCTCCAGTTCCGTAACCATTGAATTGGAAAATACGAGCGGCGCCGCGGGCCAATCCGACGCGGTCCTCACCGCGGACACCCTCCACTTAATGACGAACGACGAGCTTGGTCTCGCCTCTGGCGACGGTGCCTCCGGAAGCGTCAGCATCAACGGTTCGGACGGCACCTTCGGCGGGGACGCTTCGGTCACCATCGGGGCCGTCACGCTGACGGGTTCCGCCGATACCATCAGCGTCCTTGACGGTGACGGCGGTGTTGGCGGCGATGCCACGGTCAATAGCGGCGGTTCCGGTGGTTCCGGCGGTGATTCTTCCGTTACTATCGGCTCTTTGACCCTTTCTGGTTCGAGTGATGGTGTCAGCATTACTAACGGCGACGGCGGGAGCGGGGGCGACGGTGTCATCGGCGCGGGCGGCACCGGTGGTTCGGGCGGCGAAGCTTCGGTCGCCCTCGGCGATCTTTCCATCACCGGATCGGGGGATGAAGTCACGATCGTCAACGGCAACGGCGGCACAGGCGGCAATGACATCGTGGGCAACGGGGGCATCGGCGGCTCGGGCGGCGATACTTTGACCAACATCGCCAATGTGGACATATCCAATTCGAACGACGCGGTCATTATTGTCGATGGCAGCGGTGGGGCGGGAGGCGACACGACGGTGGGCGACGGCGGTACGGGCGGCATCGGGGGAAGCGCTTCCGTGACCCTCGGCGCGGTCACCCTTTCGGGATCGAGCGATGCTATCAGCATCCTTGACGGCAACGGCGGTAATGGCGGTAGCGACACAACGGGCGACGCGGGGGTCGGCGGCATCGGCGGCGACGCCTCTATCGCGGTCGGCACGCTCGACCTATCGGGCACAGCGGATACGGTCGTCATCGTGGACGGTAACGGCGGCACAGGCGGTGAAAGCAACACGGGTAACGGCGGTACGGGCGGCATCGGCGGCGAGGTTTCGGTGACGATCTCAACAGGGATCTTATCCGGCGCGGGCGATACGATCGGTATC
Source organism: uncultured bacterium (assembly GCA_964469185.1). GTDB lineage: Bacteria > Oederibacteriota > Muellerivitia > Muellerivitales > Muellerivitaceae > CAYXYA01. Next base: position 3,828 of record CAYXYA010000231.1, read on the forward strand.
GTGGACGGTAACGGCGGGACCGGCGGGGACAGCACTTCCGGCGACGGTGGAACGGGAGGCCTGGGCGGCGGCGATTCCGTCACCATCGGTTCTTTGACTTTATCGGGCTCCAGTGATGGGGTCACCCTTGAGAATGGCAATGGGGGCAACGGCGGTACGGGCGAAGTTTTAGGGGGTAACGGC
>CAYXYA010000232.1:0-4004 GCA_964469185.1 uncultured bacterium
ATGGGATATTTGGGCCAGCCGGAAAAAACCGCGGAGGTTTTCCGCGACGGCTGGTATGTAACGGGCGATATCGCCCTCCTGGACGACGACGGATTCATCCGCATCACCGACCGGCTGTCTCGTTTTTCCAAGATCGGCGGCGAGATGGTCCCGCACATCAAGGTCGAAGAAGCGGTCAACCAATTTTTGGGAGAATATTCCTGCGCGGTCGCCGCTGTACCTGACGAACAAAAGGGCGAGAAACTAGTGGTGCTCTACACCGATCCACAAATAAAACCCGTCGAACTCTGGGAAAAACTATCCCAGACCGACCTGCCAAAGCTTTGGATACCCAAAAAAGATAGTTTCTATTTTGTGGAATCCCTTCCCCTTTTGGGGACGGGTAAACTGGATCTTAAACAACTAAAACAAATAGCGCTGGCAAGGACTTCGACCCCTCAAGTCGATCCCCCCGCCGGCCAAGCATAAAGGAGGCTGAATATGGCGCAAAAAGGGGAAGTTTTGGATAAGGAAAAAAAACAAACGAATGGTCTTTGGATCCACCGGTTCACCATCCAATTCTTTTCCGTGGTGCTGGCCATCCTCTTCTACTGGCTCCTGGGTTTTATCATCGATGATATCCGTTCCATCCCGGAACCCAGGTACGAGGATACGGAAGTGAAGTTCCTGGATCCCACCTTGGTGAGGGAACAAAGGGAAGCGGAGGTAAAATTGGGGTCGATTAGTGGGAATATCGAGGGATTGAAGAAGAAACAGGAAGAACTCAATGACAGCACCGCTAACCTTCAAAAAACCATGGATCAATTAATAGAGTTGAGGAAGTTGAGCCTGCAAAAAGGGATTGCCCAATCCAGCGCCGAAAAAAAGAACCTGTCCGAAAGTCTGTCCTTGTTTTTGGAGAACCAAAAGCGTTACCAGGAAATGAACCGGTACATAAGTCTCTTGAACGATCAATGGAACACCCTAAAAAACAAGCAGAACCAAACCGAGGAAACGCTGGAAAAACAGAAGAAACCAGCCGGGGTAGAATTCGAAAGGCTTCAAAAGTCCCATCGGTATAAGCTCGCTAGTTTGGAACTGCTCTTTCTGATCCCCTTGTTATCCTTGGCGGCGTTCTTGATCATTAAAAAACAGGGTAGCCTGTACTTTCCTCTATTCTTGGCTTTCGGAGCCGCGTCGCTGGTAGAGGTGACCCTGACCATCCACGAGTATTTTCCGAGCCGGTATTTCAAATACATGCTCATTTTCGCGTCGATCTTCGCCGTCATCCGATTGTTGATCTATTTTATAAGGATGGTCGCCTTCCCCAAGACCCAATGGTTGATCAAACAGTACCGGGAAGCCTATGAACGGTTCTTCTGCCCGATCTGCGAGTATCCGATCCGCCGCGGACCGTTGAAGTTCGCGTTTTGGGACCGGCGGAGCCTCAAGAAACTTTCAGCGCAAACCTTGGCTTCGACCGCGAAGGAAGACGCCGCCTATGTGTGTCCCGCCTGCGGGACAGGCCTTTACGCGGAATGTCCCTCTTGCAAGAAGATCCGCCATTCTTTGCTCCCGAATTGCGAGCATTGCGGCGATAAAAAAAACATTTCAGTTAAATAGGAATAAGAGCTGAAAAATATGGATGTTAAGCAGGGAGAGGAGTAAAACGAATACATGAGAACCTTTCGATCTAAACATGGCTTCCACTTTTTTTTATTGGCTTCCCTTCTGTTGGTGGGCCTCTGGTCGGTCATCCAGCCTCATGATCTCTTTACCTGGTATTTGGAAACCTTTCCCGCCTTTATCGGTCTGGCCGTGATCTTCGCGACCTATCGGAGATTTCGTCTGACGGATCTGGCCTACTTCCTCATCGCCGTGCACTGCGTCATTCTTTTTGTCGGGGGCCACTATACCTACGCCGAAGTCCCTCTCTTCAACTGGATACGGGACGCTTTCCACTTCTCGCGCAACCACTACGACCGGCTGGGGCATTTCTGGCAGGGCTTCGGACCGGCTATCGTGGCGAGAGAAGTGATCATTCGCACCTCTCCACTGAAAAAAGGTAAATGGCTCTTTTTCCTATGCTTCTGTTTTTGCCTGGCTTTGAGCGCTTGTTACGAACTTTTAGAATGGCGGGTGGCCGTGGGAACGGGTTCGGCATCGGACGCTTTTCTAGGGACTCAGGGTGACCCCTGGGACACTCAGGAAGATATGGCAACCGCGGCGGTAGGAGCGATCGTAACTCTGTTGTTGTTACCGAAGATCCACGACCGCCTGCTCAAGAAGCTAAAAGCCTAGCAATCCGGATCCTTTATTTCACCGGCTTCATCATCCGAAGCACCGGCGCTTTGCCCAGCTTGCGGATAGGGAAATATACGAAGTGCGTGTCGGGGTCGACAGCCACCGAATGAGCGTTCTCGCCCACCGGAAAATCGCCGATCTTTTCCATCTTCTCATCATGGAACTTAAAGATCGAGACCATCCCCGATTCCGAGGCGACGTAGAGATAACCCAGGCCTGTGTCAAAAGCCAATATGTCGGGATCGTGGCCAATGTCCAAAACATCCTCTTCTTTCAACTCGTTCAGGTCGAACACCACCAACTTGTTATCCCCGTCGCAAGCGATGAAAGCCAGGTGATGGTCCGCGTCGATATAAAGGCCATGAGGATGTTTCCCTCCCAAAATGAAAAAGTGCCTGGTCACTTGCCGGGTCTTGGGATCGATGGCGATCAATTCGTTCTTCGCCTGGACGTTCGCGTAAACCAACCCGCTGGAAGGGTCGAAGCGCACTTGGCCCACTTCCCCTTCTAAATGGATGGAAGCGATGCGTTTATTCTTGAGCACGTCGATAACGGTGACCTCGCCTCCGGTCTCGTCGGAAACATAAAGATGGCGGAGCTCGGGAACGTCAGTCAGGTTATCGGGAAAATGTCCCGCGGGGATCTCGTCCACGACTTTCTGGGTAAGCGTATCCACCGCGAAAACCTTATGCTGCCCGGCCACACTGGCGTAAAGACGGTGAAGCTCTGGGATCACGCAAAGCCCGGTCACTCTTGGAAAACCGTTTAAAGTCGCGGTCACTTTGCTGGTTTGAGTGTCGAAAACGATAATCTGTCCCGCGCCCATATGAGCTATATAGAGGGAATGTGTTTGTGGATCCAAAGCCATCCAGTCGAACCGGGAAATACCTCCCGTTAGGTCCACATCCTGCTGGAGTTGGAGGAATGACGGCGCGTCCGCCCAGACAGCGCTGACTAATAAGAATATATTCAACAACAGTAGTTTGATGATCTTTGGGGTCATAAGTATCAGGCCTCTTGGGAATCGATAAGACGTTGGACAATCTTCCACTCGGCCTCGGTCACGGGCTGGACCGACAAGCGGGAGTATTTGAAAAGAGCCATGTTCTTGAGCCCCGGCACTTTTTTCAGTAAATTTAGGGACAGGATCTGTTTGCAGGCTCTCACGTACTTCACGTCCACCATATACCAGGTGGGCTTCGCCGGGTCGCTCTTGGGATCGAAATGAACGTCTTTCGGGTCGAAAGCCGTGTGGTCGGGATAACCTTCCTTCGCGATCTCCCCCGCGCCGATGATACCGCTGGGCTTGCCGCCGGAATAATAGAAGAACATCCCGTCGCCCTTTTTCATCTGGTCGCGCATGAAATTCCGGGCGGTGTAATTGCGGACCCCGTCCCAGAAAGTCACTTTGTCTTTTTTCCATTGCTCGATGGGATAAACGTCGGGTTCGGCCTTCATGAGCCAATACTTGCGGGTGGCCATCGTTAACTTTCAATCTTCTCGGTTTGGCGCCACCGCTCGAAGCCGCCGATCAAGCTATAAACTTCCTTGAATCCCTGTTCCGCGAGGTAAGCCGCGCCGCCCAGACTGGTCTGACCGTGATAGCAATAAACCACGACCGGTTTGGTCTTGTCCGATTGGGTGACGAATTTTTCGACATTAGCGTCGTTGAGCGAAACCGCGCCCGGCACATGCGCCGCCTCGTAGGAAGCGGGGTCGCG